>CALLZE010000225.1 GCA_937858655.1 uncultured Coriobacteriales bacterium | reverse complement strand
TGACCAATAATCATCTTCTTAAGCTCTTCGCTCGCGGCACTCGCATCGTTAAGCGTAACGTAGGCATAAATTCCCTCGCCCTTAACGTCGTGGGGGAATCCAACAACGGCGGATTCGGCAACTGCCGGATGCGAATTGATTGCCGCCTCAACTTCGGCAGTACCCATACGATGCCCCGATACGTTGATAACGTCATCCAAACGACCGCGCAGCCAGAAATAGCCATCTTCATCTTGGCACGCGGCGTCACCTGTAAAGTAATAACCCGGAATGGCTGAGAAGTAGTTTTCTTTAAAGCGTACGTTGCCGGGATCGTCCCACATGCCACGCGCCATCGAAGGCCAAGGGAACTTGATGCACAAACGTCCATCCTCGCCGACTGGCACGTCATTGCCCTTTTCATCCAGCAAGACGGGCTGAACACCAAAGAATGGCAGTGTAGCTGAACCTGGCTTCATCGGGGTAAAGCCCGGGAAGTTCGCAATCATATGCGCGCCCGTCTCGGTTTGCCACCACGTATCAACAATAGGGCAACGGCGGCCGCCAACGTGCTCATAAAACCACGACCACGCCTCTGGGTTGATAGGCTCGCCAACGCTACCCAAAACGCGTAGCGACGAAAGATCGTACTTCGCCGGCCACTCATCCCCTTCTTTCATAAGTGAGCGAATCGCGGTTGGCGCGGTATAGAACTGGTTGACGCCATGCTTTTCGACAAGTTCCCAAAAACGGCCCGGATTGGGATAGGTTGGCACGCCTTCAAATATGAGCGAAGTGCCACCCAATGAAAGCGGGCCATACACGACATAACTATGACCCGTAATCCAGCCAATGTCGGCTGTGCAAAAATAGACATCCTCATCATGAATGCTAAAGAGATATTTCGATGAAAGTGTTGACTGAAGCAAATACCCCGCCGTCGTATGCACAATACCTTTGGGCTTACCCGTTGAACCAGACGTATAGAGAATGAACAGCGGATCTTCGCTATCCATGACCTCGGGTTCGCAATAGTTTGCAATGTCGGGGCGGCGGGTCTCCTCATGATAGAAAAAGTCGCGACCAGGAGTGATATCGACCTCATTGTGCGCATGCGATACAACAATGACTGTCTGAACCGAGGGCGACTCCAAGAGCGCCTCATCGGTCATCGCTTTAAGCGGAATGCGACGTCCACCACGACGTCCCGCGTCCGCTGTGATAATCAACTTCGCGCGCGACGCTTGAAGACGATCGCGCAGCGCTTGAGAAGAAAAGCCGCTGAAGACGACCGTATGCACGGCGCCGATACGCGCACATGCCAGCATGGCGATAATCGCCTCAGGAATCATGGGCATAAAGAGCGCCACAACATCGCCCTTTTTAATGCCGTGGGCTTTGAGTACGTTTGAGAACTTATTTACTTTCTTGTAGAGCGACTGATACGTATACACCTTACTGCGCCCGTTATCGCTCTCCCATATGAGCGCAGCCTTATTGCGGCGATGTGATGCAACATGACGGTCAAGACAATTGACCGAAGCGTTAATTCTTCCACCAGCAAACCATGAAACGTGCGGGTCGTTAAAATCCCAGCTCAGCACTTCATCCCATTTTTTTTGCCACACAAGCTGCTCTGATGCCTGCTCCGCCCAGAAACCCTCTGGATCTTGAACAGAGTGCTCATACATACTTTTGTACTGATTCATTGAATCAATCCAGGCATGCTCTGTGGCCTGCGGAGATGGGAAATACTTGACTGCCGACTGATGGCCCGTAGTTGTCATACATAACCTCCTAGAAAAAATAATATGGACGAGAAGTATATTTCCATAACATGGTTATTTGCCACATCTCTTGTCAGAAAAAGCCTTCGGCCACGAAATTTCGACCGTTTGTTGTCGAGAGCATATCTCCTGTGCTATATTAATTGTGCAAAGTTTTTAAGTTTCCTTTCTGCGGACTTGAAACCGGAAATTATGAGCTCAAACTCCAACGGCGCACGAGTTGCGTGCTCATAAAAAAATTTCAGGGGTAAGGCAAAGCAGAAAAGGATTTTTGAAGCCCCGGCCCGAAAGCTGGGGCTTCTCTTTTTATTTTTTGATCAACGACTTATTGAAAATTGAGATGCGCCAATAATGACTGCATAAAATTTGGGTCTTTGACGAAATCAACAGCAATAATTTGTTTCTCATATGTCATGCGCGCTGCTTCTGCATGAGCAAGTTTTAGGGCGCCTTCAAGCACGATATCGGGACAAAATTTGAACTCAGCATTTTGATACAGGGCCCCTGGCAGAAGCGCAAGCGGCTCAATGACATCGGCGATATGCCCACTAAAGGCTCCGCCGAAATACACTGCTGCGATATCAAGCGGATTAACCCTGGAAGCTTGTATGACCCCAGCAATGCTCACACTCATAGCAGCGCGGGCCAGTTGAATTGCGCGCACATCTAATTGCGTCAGAGGGCCGTTCGGCACCTGGGCAACAAGGATCTCCCCTTGTTCGCGCGCAACGAGCGGATGCGCTTCGTCAAGCAGCCCCGTTTTGAGCAAGGCGCCCTGTTCCAAAAGATACACAGCGCTCTCGAGCGCCTGAGAACCCTCAATGCCCTCAAAAGAAAAAGTGCTCCCCGCAGGAGCAGAACCCACAAATAAGGCCTCATTCGTGACGAGAACGGTCTCAATGTTGGTCCCTATGTCAATAAAGAGAAACGGAGCTTCCACCGCACCATAAGCATTTAATGCAAAAAGCCCCGCGGCAACATCGCCGCCCACAAGCCTACCAAGCGGAGGCAACACGTCAACAATCATCGTGTCATTGTTGCGCATCAATTCCTCAAAGAGAGAACCGCCTGAAAGCTCAAGTTGAAAGTCTCCACCATAAGGCGGTCTAGCATATCTCTCAAGATCGTCCCCGCAGAGGAGCGCGGCCATAATGGTATTTGCAGCGATGACCGCATGCTGAATGCGCACATCACAAGCGGACCGCTCACTCGCTTGTTTTTGCAGAGATTGAAGAGCCTCAATGGCGTCTCTTGATACTGTCTCTTGCAGTGCTTTCGCCGTATGCTCGTCGGCGAGGGCGGCGCTTAAGCGTGAAACAACATCTGCGCCCCAAGAACTTTGGCTGTTCGACACAGTTGAGCGAAGCTCCAAACCATCATCCGTTCGAAGCGCGACCTTGACATTTGTCGTTCCGATATCAATGCCAACATACGCATTTTTTACATCAAGCGAAGGGAATTCCCTCACGCTTTCGTTTGCCATACTGTTCTTTTCAGGAGCACGCGACGCGCGTCCTACCAGCGGCCTCACTACCACATCGCCCGCAATACGCGCACGACACCCTAAACGAAAAGAACGCCCCTTGATAATGGCGCGCTCTTCTTCATCTGGTTCTTCGAGCCTACCCTCCAACACTTCCACAGCGCAGGTCCCACAAGCGCGGTTGCCGCCACAGATAGCCTCAAGGGGTACGCCACCCTTACGAGCAGCCGAGAGAACAGTTTCCAAGTTCTCCGCTTCTACCTCAACACCCCAAGGCTCAAAACGACAAACGTGCGTTGTCATCTAAACCATGCCCTCCGCGAAAGCCGTGCCACCTAAAATATGAAAATGTAGATGTAGCACCGTCTGGGAGGCATCAGGTCCGTTGTTTTGTATGACGCGATAACCGCTCTCAGTTACGCCCTTTATCTCCGCAACCTTATTAATAGCAGACATAATATGCCCCAAAAGTTCGGGTGTCAGGTCAGGATCAGTCAGATTCACCACATGCTCTTTTGGCACCACGAGCGTGTGCACAGGAGCTTGCTTATTAATATCGTCAAAAGCTATGACGTAATCGTCTTCGTATACGCGCATCGAGGGAATTTCACCCGCAACGATTTTGCAGAAAATGCAGTCTTCAACGGTGTGCATTAGAGTTCCTCCGCCTCAGGGTTATTCTCAGGCTCAATCTCGCCAAGAAGCGTCGTGACTTTTTGCTCGGCTGAACTCAACTTTTCCTGCAATGAGCGAATCAAGGTAACACCGCGCTCATAACGCGCAAGACTCTCTTCAAGCTCAAGTTGTCCGCCTTCCAAAAGGGCTACAATGCCCTCAAGCTCTTTAATGGATTCGCCAAACGACATCTCTTCTACGGGCGAATTGTGTGCTTCGTCGGTCATGAAAGCCCTCCAGATTTTTCGATAGTGCTGACTTTACATTTGAGTGTACCATCAAGCAATTTAACATCTATTGCTTCGTCGATAGCCACATTATCAACGCTTGATATTACTTTACCCTTTTCATCAAAAACGGCCGCATAGCCACGCGTCAGAATTTTCAGCGGTGACAGATCTTCGAGACGAGACGCACCGCGCGCAACCTGATACTCAGATTTTGTCAGCATACTCTTGCCCACTGAAACCATGCGCGAACGCAAAACCGAATACTGATGGTTGTTGCGCACCAAAAGTTGCGGCAACGCAGCATCTAAACGTCGTTTTAAGTGATCAATATTTTGCGCGGGCACACTGAGAAGATACCGCGGGTCGCTGAGCACATTGCGTGCCTCAAGAACCGCAAGACGATGCCGCTGTTGATTGAGTTGAGTTTTCAGAGCGCGTGCGCATGACATGCGATATGAATTCAAGAGCCCTACAAGTTCAGCGCTTGAAGGTGAGACCAACTCTGCCGCGCCTGTTGGCGTTGAGGCACGCACATCAGCCACGTAATCAGCAATCGTGACGTCAGGCTCATGGCCCACACCAGATACGATTGGCGTTTGGGCGCGCGCTATTGAATAGGCAACTTCTTCAGACGAAAACGGCAGCAGGTCTTCATATGAACCGCCGCCCCTCACAAGGAGTATGACATCGCACCCTGCCGCATCAGCAACATCAAGCGCATGAGCAATACTCTCGGGAGCGTCAACACCTTCAACCTTTGTACCGAAAAAAAGCACCTCGGCCACAGGATAGCGCCTGTTAAGCGTCCGGATAACATCGTGGATGACTTTTCCTTGAGGAGAAGTAACAACACCAATTTTCTCGGGAAACTCAGGGAGGGGCTTTTTGAGTGAACTATCCGTAAGCCCCTCGCGCTGTAACTTTGCTAAACGTTCAGCAACCGCAGCGCGCAGTAGACCCTCTCCCGCTGGTTGCATATGAGAAATACTAAAACTAAGTGTGCCCTTTTTGGGAAAAACATTAAACTTACCGACCGCTTCAACGAGCATGCCGTCATACAACTCGATATCAAGCGACTCAAAAATTGACCGCCAGACAAGACAGTTAAGCGTTGAGTCCTTGTCGGTCAGCGAAAAGTACACTCCCGCATAATTACCAACGCCTTTGTACCCCGAAACCTCACCAACAATACGCAGCGTAAAGCCCTCCAGTTGATTTTTGGCAACTTGGAGAGCCTGGCTAACACTGAGTGATTGAGATTCTTGCATACGTTAGTCTTTCGTAAGTCCGATGTAATAAAGCAAGTTTAAGACAGAAATTAATGCTGCGGCAACATAGGTCAGCCCGGCTGAGGTAAGCACCTGGCGGGCGGCAGGAATTTCTTGTGCGCTCAGCACGCCCGCGTCGCTCAACTGAACCAAGGCACGCTTTGAGGCGTTGAGTTCTACAGGTAAGGTGACAATTTGAAACAGCACCGCTAAGCCATAGGCCACAATACCTAGCCATAAAAGCCCCGACAGATTAATGAGAAATCCCAAGATAATAAGCACGCCCGCAATCGAAGAACCGAAGTTTACGATAGGCACGATAGCTGTTCGAATTTCGCCCCACGCATAGTTTTCAGCATCTTGAATAGCATGGCCTGTCTCATGCGCGGCAACTGCTACTGCGGCAATTGAGGCCTTATCGTAGACAGGTTCAGAAAGAGCAATGATGCCCGTACGAGGGTCATAGTGGTCGGAAAGCTGTCCCTCAACGGGACGAACGGCAACCGCACCTTCTCCCGTCTTTTGACCGGGCGCTGCGGCAATGCTGTTGCGCTGCAGCAGGAGTTCGGCAACTTGGGCACCCGTATAGCCCTTCTCGCTGCGCACACGGCTCCACTTGTTGAATGTTGAACGAATATATGCCTGCGTAAGAGCGCCAACCGCAACGGTAACAATTACTAGTAATAGATAATTTGAATTGAATAGCATCATAACTCCTTCTTGGCCGGGGAAACGACGAGTGAACCACCCTCAAGCGAAAGCGAGAGTTCTCCATCTAACAATGCCACGAGCTCGCTACCTATCATATCCTTACGCCATCCCTGCATAAGGCGACCTTCTTCACCGTTCTCAGCAAAATACTCTAAATCTGAACGCGAAGCGAGTAGCGTGGTAGCTATATTATTATCTTTTGCGCGCTGTCTCACTAGTGCCATCATTAAATCTACACGCGACTCCAAATCCTCAACAGGTTTAGGCCGTTTCTTGATTTCGGGCAATGCCTCAGTAGGCACGTCCTTTCCTTTTTGGATGGCCGCAAAAAGCGCTTCAGAACTTTTTGCCATCAAGGGAGAAGCACCGCGTATACCCTTTATTTGGTCAAGCGTTGAAGGCATGCGTCGCGCAATTTCAATTAAGGTCTCGTCTGAGCAAACCCACTTTTTTGGAATATTTCGCTTTTGCGCTAACTGCTCTCTCCATATTGCAACCTCGCGAGCCACAGCCAGTTGCCGGCGCGAGAGAGATGAGATCTTCTTCACGCGGCGAAACA
>CALLZE010000224.1 GCA_937858655.1 uncultured Coriobacteriales bacterium | reverse complement strand
AACGAACTTTCTATTCGTCACGCAACACGCAACTTCCCTAACCGCGATGGCTCAAAGCCAACCGATGGACAAGTAAGCTCGGTGGCGCTCATGGATGCTCGCTCAATCGCGGCAACCGCACGCAATAAGGGCGTGCTGACCGGTGCAGATGAGCTTGAGTGGGAAGAGACGCCGCGCGTGTATCATTTTGACGCGAGCGTGTACGAAAAACGTGTGCTCAACGATACAGGCAAGGCTGACCGCGCTGTCGAGTTGGTCTCGGGACCCAACATCAAGCCATGGCCTGAGCTGCCCGAGCTGCCCGAGCACCTTGTGCTTGAGGTTGCTTCATATATTACCGATCCCGTCACCACGACCGATGAGCTTATCCCTTCGGGTGAGACGTCATCTTATCGTTCAAATCCTCTGCGTCTTGCGGAGTTTACCCTTTCGCGCAAAGATCCTGCCTATGTTGGTCGCGCAAAAGCGATTCATCAGCGTGCGCTTGCGCATGTTGGAAGCGAGTCGCTTGCTGCTGATGCTGAGTTTGCGCCGTACGCCGCTGCGCTTGAGGCGGCCTGCAAACAAGCTGGCATTGAGGGGGACGCGCAAGAGGGCATTACGCTGGCGAGCACCATTTTTGCACTCAAACCAGGCGACGGCTCTGCTCGTGAACAAGCGGCTTCGTGCCAGCGCGTACTGGGTGCAACGGGCAACATTGCCGTCGAGTATGCCACCAAGCGCTACCGTAGCAATCTGATTAACTGGGGTATCGTACCCTTTGAGACGCCTCGTGAAAATTCGGAAACATTTGAGCTTGGTTCATATGTGTTTGTGCCCAATGTGCGTGCGATTATCGAGAGCGGCAAGAGCGACTTTGAAGCATTTGTCCTCGGCGAGAACGGCGCCGTAACAGCGCTGCCCTTAACAGTTGGAGCCCTTGGCGACAAAGAGCGCGAGATCTTGCTTGACGGTTCGCTCATTGGCTACAACCGCAACCGGCTAGCGTAACACGAGCTCTTCAATAAGCGTAGTCAGCCTGCAGTGCATCATCAAAGGTCAAAACTTAAACGCCCTCCTTGGAGGGCGTTTCTTAATTAAACATATTTAATGTATTGTAATGAGTGTATACTATGATATACACTCATTACATGGTGGGGATAACATACACAGAAGAATTTGCGCGTTGGCTTAAACGGCTACGTGACAAAGAGGCGAAGGCGCGAATAATTCGGCGCATTGATCGTGTGAAACATTTTGGGAACTTCGGTGACGCCGAGTCAGTCGGAGGCGGAGTTTATGAAATGAAGATAGACTATGGGCCAGGCTATCGATTGTATTATGCGAATCGAAGTAATGAAATAATTCTTTTGCTCTTGGGCGGCGACAAATCGGCCCAAAAAAGAGATATCGCAAAAGCAAAAATGCTAAATGGGAACTACGAGTAACTCTGGGGTGACATGATGAAAAAAACTATCGAATGGGATGCGGCGGAGTTTCTTGACGATGATGAGACAATTGCGTCGTATCTTAATGCGGCATTAGAGGATGACAATCAAGAGTTGCTTATTGTGGCTCTTGGAAATGTCGCTCGCGCAAAAGGAATGACGCAACTTTCAGAAAAAACGGGCATTACGCGAGACGGTTTATATAAAGCACTTTCGCCAACGGGGAATCCTTCGTTTGCGACTATCCAAAAAGTCATTAAAGCAATGGATTTAGAATTTAAAATTGGACTCTCTGCATAGCCTGTTGCGAATTCGGATAAAAATGCCTCCAGAAGCGGAGGCATTTTGTTTTCAATATTGTGTTGGGCACATTAAACTAGGCGAATGATTTGGTTTTATCCAAGAATGCTTTAGTTCTTTAACGCTTGTAGTGGAGCAGGAATACGGCCGCCACGGTGCGCAAACACTGAACCGGCGTAGGCATTCACAGGCATAACGGGTGCCTCACCAAGCAGGCCGCCGAAGTTCACGAAGTCGCCTACATCTTTACCAATGGCAGGAATCAAACGCGCCGCCGTGGTCTTGTGGTTCACCATACCAATGGCGCACTCATCAGCGATGATGCCGGTAATGGCCTCAACGCTCGTGTCGCCTGGGATGGCTATCATATCCAAGCCAACCGAACAGACGGCAGTCATAGCTTCAAGCTTCTCAATCGAAAGCGCACCGCACGCAGCAGCCCGAATCATGTTGGCATCTTCAGATACTGGGATAAATGCGCCCGAAAGTCCACCGGCGCTTGAGGTAGCAAACGCTCCACCCTTTTTCACGGCGTCGTTGAGTAGCGCCAACGCAGCTGTTGTGCCAGGTCCGCCGCAAGTGCCAACTCCAATCGCTTCGATAATCGCCGCAACCGAGTCGCCCTCGGCAGGGGTCGGCGCAAGCGAGAGGTCAACAATGCCCATGTGAGCGCCGAGGCGCTTGGCAGCTTCGCGAGCCATCAATTCACCAACGCGCGTAATCTTAAACGCGGTCGACTTTACGGCCTCGGCAACTTCGGTCAGGTCGCTTCCCTTTGGCAACGATTCAAGAACGGCGCGTACAACACCTGGGCCAGAAATGCCCACGTTAATTACGGCATCGCCTTCACCAGCGTTATGTACCGCTCCCGCCATAAACGGATTGTCGTCCACCATGTTGGCGAACACGACGAGCTTAGCGCACGCAATTGAATCACGGTCAGCGGTGGCATGTGCGCATGCCTGAATGGTTTGTGCCATACGCAGCACGGCGTCCATATTGATGCCGGCGCGCGTTGAGCCAACGTTTACCGAGGCGCATACACGGTCGGTTGTTGAAAGTGCCTCAGGAAGCGAGGTAATCAGGCGGTCGCTACCAGTGCCAATGTTCTTGTGCACCAGTGCCGAAAAGCCGCCGATAAAGTCAACGCCTACTTCTTTGGCCGCGCGGTCAAGCGCGAGCGCGAAGGGCACGGCATCTTCGGT
>CALLZE010000223.1 GCA_937858655.1 uncultured Coriobacteriales bacterium | reverse complement strand
CTGGGCGAAGACGACATTGAGCGCATGATTCGCGCGCACAATAAGCGGCTTATCCCAGGGAGCAAAGCGTACGCCAAAAAGCGTTTGTTGCCCTTTTATTTGCGTGTTAAAGAGACCGAGCCTCAGCGTTGGTCTGCGTGGGAAGTTGACGCTGCAACAGAAAAGCGCCTCTTTGCTCTTTTGCAGGTTAAGCCACGCCGCACGGCATCGGGGGTAGCCACCATTACGGTTATGACGAAGCCGTGGCGCTGCACGAGCAACTGCATTTACTGTCCCAATGACGTGCGTATGCCCAAGAGCTATCTGGGCGATGAGCCGGTCTGCCAGCGTGCGGAGCGCAACTATTTTGACCCCTACCTTCAGGTGACTTCGCGACTGCGGGCGCTTCATCAGATGGGGCATGTGACTGATAAGGTTGAACTCATTGTGCTCGGTGGCACATGGAGCGATTATCCACTTGAGTATCAAACGTGGTTTATCACGGGGCTTTTTCGGGCGCTTAACGATGGTCGCGCAGGTGAAGGCAACGTTGCTGCCCTGCGAGCGCGTTATCGTGAGTTTGGGCTTACAAGCTTGCGCAGTGATGTTGATGCACGCGTCGCAGACGAGCAACTTCGCGTGGCACAAGGCGAAGAAACATTCAATCGCGCAATCGAGATGCTCTATGAAAACGATGAGGCATGGCAAAAAGCATCTGAAACTCAGCAGGCCACGTTCGAAGAGCTTGAAGCAGCTCAGCGCGTCAATGAAACAGCCGCACATCGTGTTGTTGGCCTTGTTATCGAAACGCGCCCCGATACAATTACTCCCTCGAATTTGCAACTCATTCGTCGTTTTGGCTGCACCAAAGTTCAGGTAGGCGTCCAGAGCTTGGAGAGTGACATTTTAAGGCAGAACCATCGCGCCATCTCACGAGAAAAAATCCAAGATGCCTTTGAACTTTTGCGAGTCTTCGGGTTCAAGACTCATGCGCACTTTATGCTCAATCTCTTGGGTGCAACGCCTGAAAGTGATAAGGCCGATTATCAGCGTTTTGTGACCGTGCCTGCTTTCTTGCCTGACGAGGTGAAGTTATATCCCTGCTCTCTTGTTGCGGGCACGGGCCTCGTTGCACACTATGAAGCGGGAAGCTGGCGCCCATATAGCGAGAACGAATTGCTTGATGTTTTAGTGAGCGACATTTTGATGACCCCGCCTTATATGCGCGTTTCTCGTATGATTCGAGATATATCTGCGCATGACATTGTTGTGGGCAACAAAAAGGCGAACCTTCGTCAAATGGTTGAGGCGGCCATTGAGAAGTCGGGCCAAGCTTCTGAAATCAAC
>CALLZE010000222.1 GCA_937858655.1 uncultured Coriobacteriales bacterium | reverse complement strand
AAGAGGGCTGTACCAAAGTCCGTTATACACAAGGTCAGCCCATTTTTGCTCAACGCCCAATTTATAGTGGAGCACATCACGTTCAAGACAGAGATCCTCAAGAGCCTTGTGCGCCGTGATAAGTGCGAGCGCGCCAGGAACTTCGTAAATCTCGCGTGACTTGACGCCGATGAGGCGATTTTCAATCATGTCGATGCGGCCGAAACCATGTCGTCCCGCGATATGGTTCATCTCGAGAATAATGTCATGGAAACTCATCTCTTGGCCATTGAGCGCAACAGGGATGCCTCCCTTAAAAGTGAGGATGGCGTATTCCGCTTCTGTTGCCGCATCAGTGCGCGCATCATTAGTCAACGTATATATATCGGCTGGTGGCTCCTCCCAAGGGTCTTCAAGAATGCCACACTCAATGGCACGACCCCACAAATTATCATCGATTGAGTAGGGGCTTGCCTTCGTCGTAGGCACAGGAATTCCGCGCTCGGTCGCCCATTCCATTTCTTGATCACGCGTGTACAAATCCCACTCACGAACAGGAGCAAGAATCTTCAAATCAGGGTCAAGCGCCGTAATACCTACTTCAAAGCGCACTTGGTCGTTTCCTTTACCCGTACAACCATGCGCAATGTAGGTAGCGCCGTACTCATGCGCCTTCTCAACAAGATGCTTAACGATAAGCGGACGAGAAAGGGCTGATACCAAGGGATACTTGTTTTCATACATCGAGTTGGCCTTAAGGGCTTTTGCGAGATATTCCTCAACATACTCCTCGCGCAAATCAAGAGCGAGAGAGTCGATGGCCCCTATGCCGAGCGCCTTGTCGCGTACGAACTCAAGGCTCTGACGCTCCTGACCAACGTCTGCGACAATCGCGACAACGTCGAGGTTGTAGTTCTCCTGAATCCACTTAATTGCTACCGAGGTATCAAGACCACCTGAGTATGCAAGAATACACTTTTCTTTTGCCATGCTTACATCCCTTTCAGTTCCCATTGCTCGTCTTTATTCGGTCACTCCACGAAAAGCTGCGAGTTTGTAGTGAAGTTCTTCTGCCAGTTTATTGCTCGACGCAATGACCATAATGGTGTCATCCCCAGAAACGCTTCCCAAAATTCCCTCAAGATCCGCGTCGTCAAGCGCGGCGGCAACACCCGGAGCCGTGCCTGCCTGAGCTTTGATGATGACCATGTTGTTGACATAATTCAGGTCAACGACAAGGTCGCGCATCATACGCTGCAAGTGCAAATCTTCGGGGAGCACATAAATGCCCTCAGGAAGTTTACGTAGCCCAAGTTCAGAAATATCACGCGAGATGGTTGCCTGCGTGCACTTGTGGCCATCAGCGTTGAGCGCGTCCACCAAGTCTTTCTGAGTTTTAATGCGCTCGGTACGAATAATTGAGCGAATAAGCTCTTGGCGCATTGATCGTTTTTTCATGCTAATCCCTTTCATGTAGCAGCAGATACAATAAAGCCTGTTGTGCATGTAAGCGGTTCTCGGCTTGATCATAAATAATTGAACGGTTTGAATCGATAACGTCAGATGTCACTTCCTCGCCACGATGAGCAGGCAAACAGTGCATAAACACCGCGCGCGGTGAGGCCAACGCAAAACTCTCAGCATTCACTTGATAAGGTAGGAATGTTGCGAGACGCTCATCATGCTCATCTTCCTGCCCCATAGATGTGAAAGTATCCGTCATCACAATGTCGGCATCATGCAAGGCGCTTTTACTGTCCTCGGTAATGTGAACATGCGCACCCGTTTCACGAGCAATCTCTTTTGCTTGATGAACTATCGCCGCATCAGGCAAGTGAGTGCGAGGCGTAGCAATGAAAACATCCATACCAACAAGCGCGCACGCGAGCAAATACGTATGTGCCATATTGTTTGCGCCATCGCCCGTGTAGACGAACTTTAAGCCTTCAAATGAGCCAAACTTCTCTTTGATAGTGAGCAAGTCTGCCAAACCCTGACAGGGATGATGTCCGTCGGTGAGCGCGTTAACAACAGGTACACTCGCGAAGTGGGCGACCTCTTCAATAAAGGAATCCTCAAAGGTGCGAAGCACAATCGCGTCACAAAAGCGCTCGAGTACTTGCGCCGTATCATTGATAGGCTCTTCACGAGAAAAAGCGCCGTCGGTTCCCATCATCACAACAGGATGAGCGCCAAGACGGCTACAACCCACTTCAAAACTGACGCGCGTACGCAGTGATGGCTTCTGCATAATGATGGCTATCGCTTTACCCTTAAGAGGAGCCTCATCAATACATTTTTGAGGGTCGGCTTTAAAAGAAGCCGCAACTTCAAGAATTTCAGCAACCTCTTGAGGGGTAATATCGGCAAGCGACAAAACATCTCTGCCAAACAGTGAACTTGGCATCTAATTCTCCTTATCTTTTTCTTCAATTATCGCATAAAGCGCTTTGGCTAAGGCGTCTATATGCGATTTTTCGCATATCAAGGGCGGCAATATGCGAATATTTTCTTTACCAATTGCATTAACAAGAAAACCTTGTTCAAGCAAAGCCGAAGCGACCTCTTGGGCGCTATGCGCTAAAAGACTAAACCCAATCATGAGTCCGCGTCCCCGCACATTAGTGACACCAGGAATTGCCGCAAGCTTTTCAAACGCATAGGCGCTGATTTCATCGATATGGCCCGAATCGGCAAGAAGGGCTAGTTCACGCACCACGGAGCGACCTACCGTACACGCGAGGACATTGCCGCCAAAAGTGGTGCCGTGATCACCAGGAAGAAACTCATCTGCTACGTTCGTTTTTGCAATCGTTGCCGCGAGAGGAAAGCCATTCCCAATCCCCTTTGCGAGAGAAATAATGTCCGGCTTTATGCCATAGTGCTGGTAGGCATACGGCTTTCCTGTGCGGAACATTCCGCTCTGCACTTCATCTACAATCAGCAATATGTTGCGCTGCTTACACAGCTCCTGTGCCCGAGCGACAAACTCTTGCGTTGCTGGCCAAACGCCACTCTCTCCCTGTATTACCTCCATCATGCAAGCAAGAGCATTCTCACCAAGAGCCTCTTCAAGCGCATCGATATTGTTGTACTCCACCGAAATAAATCCAGGAGTGACAGGCGCAAAGGGCAAGGAATACTTTTCTTGACCTGTTGCCGCAACAGTCGCAAGCGTGCGGCCGTGAAACGACCCTTTCATAGTGACAATTTCATTTGCCTGTGGCTTGTGCGCGTGCCCCCACTTGCGCGCAAGTTTAATGGCGCACTCATTTGCTTCAGCGCCCGAATTACTGAAAAAGACTTTACCCTCGTCTTCAAAAAGCGCGACCAAATCGTGCGCAAGCTCCCCTCGATTACGCACATGATAGATGTTTGACACGTGCATCAACTCTTGAGCTTGACGAGCAAGAGCATCAACGATCACGGGGTGACTATGCCCGAGCCCCACCGTGCCAATGCCAGCGAGAAAGTCAAAGTACACCTTGCCATCGGTCGCTGTCAGTTTCATGCCTTCGCCGCTCACAAACGCAAGATCATTGCGTGCAAAAGTATGCATCACATACTGGTTATCGAGTGCTTCAATATCGTCAAGCGTATGAGCTGTTGTCTTTGCCAACGCATCAATATAAGGGGACTGAGCCATATTAATCATCAACCTCATAAGAAATCATCGTGCCAATACCTGCCGTCGTATACATCTCCAAAATTACCGAATGGGCAATTGTCCCATTCAGGATAAAAGTTCGTCGCACGCCGCCTCTCACGGCCTCTACGCACGCTTTTATCTTGGGGAGCATGCCACCAGCCGCTGCGTCATTTTCCAAAGCGAACGCTTCCGCCACATCAGGAGTCATAACGTGGATAAACGAATCAGGATTTTTAACGTCACCGTATATTCCGTTAACATCGGTGAGAAAAATACATTTGTCAGCATGGAGTGCCTCGGCCAATTTTCCTGCTACTAAATCGGCATTAATATTGAGGGAGGCACCATCAATACCTATACCCGAGGTAGCGATAACCGGAATAAAATCATCGTCAATGAGTTGTTTTACAACCGTTGTATCGATTGAAATTACTTCACCCGCGCGCCCCAGCTCTTCGCTGATGGGCTTACCCTTAACAAGACCACCGTCCTCGCCAGAAATTCCAACAGCATACGTTCCGTGCATATTAATTGCGTTGACGATTTCTTTATTCACCTTGCCTACCAGCACCATTTTGACAATATCCATGACTTCTGGCGTTGTGACACGGTGTCCATCGATAAACGAGACGGGATAACCGAGGAGCTCTTGGAAGTGAGTGATCTCTGGGCCACCACCATGCACGACAACAGGGTGCACGCCCGCAAGTTTCATAAGCACAATGTCGCTCGCGACTTGCTTGCACAGCGCAGGATCGGTCATCGCCGCTCCTCCGTATTTAACCACAACAATCGAACCCCAAGCAGACTTAATCCAGGGCAACGCCTCGGTCAGGGTTTGCGCCTTTAAAAAAAGTTCGGGCGTAAGCGGTTCAGTATTCATGTGTTAGCTCCTATACTCCCCATTAATGCGTACATAGTCGTACGTTAAATCACACGTCATGATGTGTGCGCTACCTTCATGTGGCTGAGCAGTAAATGCGCTTTTAAAATCAATGTCTGGAGTCTGAGTTCGACCAAGATCCACGTGAATTGACACGCGTGGCTGCTTCAGGGCAACAAGCGCTACGTCCTCATCAAAGCAAACCGCACATCCGTTTTTACATACCAGAATGCCCGCAAAAGTAACACTTAATCTATTCTGGTCAAATGCGACCCCGCTTCTACCAGCAGCCCCCGCGACTCTGCCCCAATTCGCGTCATTGCCGAAGAGAGCAGTTTTCACCAGTGGCGACTCGGCTATAGTGCGCGCAACCTTTTTTGCATCGGCGCTCGTTTGTGCTCCCGTGACCACCACGTCGATCATCTTTGTCGCACCTTCTCCATCGGATGCAATCTCTTCCGCAAGATGCTTGCATACCTCGAAACAGGCCTCTTCGGCTTGAACGAATCCCGTGCTCATAGGAGTTTCAAGCGCAACACCGCCCGCGGCCCCGCTTGCCATAAGCACGAGGGTATCATTGGTTGAAGTATCCCCATCAACGGTCACCGCATTGAACGTGTTACGTACGCTCTTGCGCAATAGGGCATCACAAGCAGACGGAGTAAGGGGGGCATCAGTAAGAATAACGCCAATCATCGTTGCCATATTGGGTGCAATCATGCCGCTACCCTTAGCGATTCCCATCATCGTATAGGTAATTCCATCATTTTCAAAAGTTGTTGAATAGCACTTCATTTTCGTATCAGTGGTCATGATTGCTTGGGCCACCAATTCAAGATTTTCAGCTGAAGGCTCAAGTTTCGACGCTAACTCAGGCAAGGCATTCTCAATCTTCTCAAGCGGAAGCGAGACGCCAATGACGCCCGTAGAAGCGCATAGCACCTCGCCCTCTTGGCAGTCCACCTCGCGGGCAACGGCCTCGCACATTGCCCTTGCGTCATAGATACCCTGTTTTCCCGTGCAAGCATTTGCATTACCAGCATTGATGATGAGTGCCTGCGCATACCCATCGCTCACATGCTCGCGCGACACCATAACAGGCGCTGCTACTACCTGACTCGTGGTAAATACCGCCGCAGTAGGTACGGGCCTCTCAGTCACAATGAGGGCGAGGTCAAGCTTTTGTTTTTTTAAGCCTGCATGAAGAGCGCTAAATTTAAATCCCTTGACGGGACGACAAAGTGTCATCTATACCACTTTTCCTATTGAGTGAAGTCCTTCAGAGTCCTCGAAACCAAACATAATATTTGCGTTTTGCAGCGCTTGTCCTGCAGCGCCTTTTACAAGATTGTCTATCACAGAGGCAACATAAAGAACACGCGTATGCTCGTCATAGTGCCAACCAATGCGTACCTGATTGGAGCCAACAACATCAGCTACGCTGGGCATAATATCCCTCGGAAGTACGCGCACAAAGTTCTCGTTGAGGTAAGCGTTTTCCATAATGCTCTGTACCTCATCGTTACTTACCGTTTCGGAAAGTTGCATAAAGCAATTCGCCAAAATACCGCGTTTAAACGACGCGATCTGCGGAACGAACGCAACACTCACGGGAATATTATTATTGACGCGTGTAAGCGTTTGCTCAATCTCGGGAGTGTGTTGATGGACGAGCGGCTTATAGGGAAAGACCGTTTCATCACTAAGAGAATAATGATGACTTTCGCAGGCCTTTCTGCCCGCGCCCGAATAGCCTGAAACGGCACTTACCGTGAGCGGCAGATTGGGCTTTACTATCCCCGAACGAAGAGCAGGCGCGCATGCGAGAGAAACAGCTGTTGGGTAACAACCAGGATTCGCGACAAAGGTTGCTTGAGAAATCTCTGCACGATTAAGTTCACTTAAACCATATACGGCTGCATCGAGGAGTTCGGGATGACTATGGATTACTCCATAGAAGGTGTAATACAGATCGGGATTTTTGAGTCGGTAGTCGGCTGATAAATCAATAACGCGTACGCCGCGCGCAAGCAGTAAAGCGGCAATCTCGAGAGCTGTTGTGTGCGGTACCGCAAGAAACACAAGATCAAGCTCTCGTTCAAGAAATTCATCAAGTGAAATGAGGAATCTGTTGGCGAGCACCCCTTTAAGCTGTGGGTAATACGAGCCAAGGGTGCGGCCGACACCGCTCGTCGAAGCGAGAGCCTCAAGCGAAATCTCACCGTGCCCTTCAACAAGAGCTGCCAGCTCAATGCCGGCATATCCCGTAGCGCCTATGATTCCTGCGCGCACCGTGGCAGGATATGGAGTTTGCGTATTCATAGTGCCTCCTATACGACACTATTATACACAATTATAGATATTTATCAACTTTTATTCATTATTATTTTATTTATAACATATTATATTTAAAATTATGAATATCATAACAATTTCTGAGCATCGTTACATCCTCATGCACCACGCTATGGAGCGGCGAGAACAGCAAGAACTACTCCCTCCAAAAAATCTCACCCACCAAAAAGGCACCTTATGAGTTTCACAAGGTGCCTTTAGTGTGATGTTCAAAACGAAACGCCATCGAGTTGTTAACCCCTCAGGACTGCTCCCGTTTCTTTCTGAAGGCGCTCAAGCAATTTCTCATGAGCAACCTCGACCTCTTCAGCCGAAAGCGTATGATCTTCGCTGCGATACGCGAGTTTATAGGCCAAAGATTTTTTGCCTGCTTCAATACCTTTCCCGCGATAGACATCAAAGAGACGTACTTCCGCGAGGGGCGTCTTCTTGCCGAGTGAGATCAAACGCTGTTCAATCGATTGAGCGCTCACCTCATCATCAACAACCAACGCAATATCAAGCTCAAGCGCAGGATAACGAGGTGGAACCACAAACTCACGAGCAGGCTTTGATGCTTTAATGAAGGGCGACACGTCAAACTCAAAAGCAACAACCGGAGCGTCAACCTCGAACGCTTGCGCGACGAGAGGATGAATCTCGCCAATCCAACCGACGACATTTTTGCCCATCAAGATGTTGGCACTTCTACCCGGCTGAAGCCATGGGTGCTCCCCTACTTCAAAGCGTAAACGGTCGATGCACAACGCGTGCGCAATGTTTTCTACAATTCCCTTTGCATCGAAAAAGTCGAGCGTCACGGCTGGATCGTTCCAGCCAGGCTCGTTCCAGGACCCGCTCAACACACCCACCGCGCGCTCTGTCTCTTTAGGAGTTTTGCGCCCCTGAGCAGTTTTAAAGGTTGTTCCCATCTCATAGAGCGCAACGTTGTGGACACCCTTGTTAATGTTTGTTGCTACAACATTGAGCAGCCCCGCAATAAGCGTTGGCCGAAGTACGGATTGCTCAGATGACATAGGATTATGCAGTTCGACGAGCAGTTCTTCTTCTTTGAGTTCGAAACGCAATTTTTCAAGATCGCGGGGATCACTAAACGGGTAAGTCATCGTCTCATTGAGCCCACAAGCGCGCATCGTTTGGCCGATGCGAGAGTGAATATGCTGGTCGCGCGTGAGACCACCTATACGTTCACGTCCGCCAGGGAGCGTTGGCTGTATGCGCTCCATGCCATAGATGCGCAACACTTCTTCAATGAGATCAACTTCACGCACGACATCAGGTCTAAAGGTGGGAACAACAACGTCAAGCACGTCACCTGAGGCCGTCACGCCAAAACCAAGACGGCCCAAGATCGCCGCCGCCTCATCAAGCTCAATCGTTTGGCCGATAAGCGCGTTCAGGCGCTCAGCTCGTAAAGTTAACTTCAGAGGCTCAACAGGAGTTGGATACTCATCAATGACTCCGCTAACAACGGTACCTCCAGCGATTTCAGCCATCATCGTCGCTGCCTTATCGAGCGCGGCTACGCACCCCGATGGGTCGACACCACGCTCAAAACGAAGTGACGACTCAGAAATGAGAGCAAGTGAGCGTGAAGTGCGAGAAGTGATGGCAGGATCAAAAACAGCAGATTCGAGAAAAATGTCGACGGTGTCATCACGCACTTCGCTTTCGAGACCGCCCATAACTCCCGCGAGGCACGAGGCCCCCTCGCCATCAGCAATAACAACATTGTTCGCGGTTAGGGAACGCTCAATCTCGTCTAAAGTGGTGAGTTTTTCTCCCTCGGCTGCCATGCGCACCACCACATGGGCCTTCCCGTCTGAGCCTTTGGCTAAACGCTGAAGATCAAACGCGTGAAGCGGTTGACCAAGTTCGAACAAAATATAGTTGGTGATATCAACAACATTATTAATTGAACGCGCTCCCATGGCTTCAACGCGCTGAGCGAGCCACTCGGGAGACGGAGCAATCTTCACTCCGCGGATAACGCGCGCGCTATAGCGCGGACACGCCTCGACATTTTCAATCGTCACCGTTGCATAATCATGAATGCTTTCCTCGGTCTCTTGAGGATGAGGCATATCAATCTCGCGAGGCTCAACGTCAAGAACTGCGCCAAATTCACGCGCAATGCCCTTCATTGAAAGACAATCAGGACGATTTGGCGTTATTTCTAAATCGAGGATTGTATCGCTAGCGCCATACCACTCGCTAAAGGGCACGCCAACAGGCGCATCTTCAGGCAAAATAAGCAGGCCACTATTGCCAGCACCAATGCCCAGCTCTTTTGCTGAGCAATTCATGCCCATCGACACAACGCCACGCAGTTTTGATTTTTTGATAACAAAATCACCGGGAAGCACGGCTCCAACCGTCGCAACGGGAACTTTGTCTCCAGCCTCAAAGTTGGTCGCTCCACAGACTATCTGAAGCGGCTCCTCTCCACCTACGTCGACTTGACATACATGAAGCTTATCAGCATCAGGATGCTGCTCTTTTGTCAATATTTTTCCGATGATAACACCCGGCAGTTGAGCACCCGTTTTTTCGGTACCCTCAACTCCCGTTCCGGTCATATCAAGCAATGACAAAAAGTCCTCAAAAGGCAGAGCATCAATTTTCTCTGCAGGGATTAGCTCTTTTAGCCATTTAACTGAAACACGCATGAGAAATCCTTTCAATAAGCAAGCAAAGGCCAGAGATTAGAACTGAGTAAGAAAACGCATATCGCCTTCGATAAGCATACGAAGATCGGGAATGTTATGCTTTAGGCACGCGATGCGCTCGACTCCCAAACCAAAGGCAAAACCTGAATATTTCTCAGCGTCAATCCCCGAGAATCCAAAGACATTAGGGTCAACCATGCCGCATCCCAAGATTTCAATCCAGCCAGTATTTCCGCAGAACCTGCAACCCTTGCCGCCACAAATGCCGCATGAAACGTCTACTTCTGCGCTTGGCTCAGTGAAAGGGAAAAAGTGCGGACGAAAACGCGTTTTGCGGTCAGGGCCAAACATTTCTTTGACAAAATGATCAAGCGTTCCCTTGAGGTCAGCAAACGTAATGCCTTCATCAACGACGAGTCCTTCAACTTGCGTAAACTGCGGCAAGTGGCTCGGGTCGGCGATATCACGTCGATACACCTTACCCGGGCAGAGTACATAGATGGGAGGCTCAGAATGCTCCATGATACGCACCTGCATAGGACTGGTTTGTGTGCGCATCAACACGTCGCTTGGCTCAGGACTATCGTTCTCTTCGCCTGAAAGATCGCGCACATAAAAGGTGTCGCTGGCGCTACGAGCAGGATGCTGTGGCTCATGATTCAGCGCTGTAAAGTTGTAATATTCAAGCTCAACCTCGGGGCCCTGCGCCACGTTGTAGCCAATTCCTGCAAAGATTTCAATAATTTCGTCGGTAATACTATTAATGAGATGCTGACTGCCCAAGGGACGCTTGCGCCCAGGGAGCGTGATATCGAGTTTTTCGGAAGAAATCCGCTCGCTCAGTTCGTGTGATTTTAGGTCACCCATGCGGCTCTCAAGGGCCGCCTCAAGCGCTTGGCGAACTTCATTCGAAATCTTACCTACAACTGGACGCTCCTCTTTCGAAAGAGAACCAAGTCCCCTTAAGATTTGCGTCAATGAGCCCTTTTTGCCCAAGAACGCAACGCGCGCCTCATCTAATATCTTGGTTGTCTGTGCCTGCTCAATTGCTTCTAAACCCTGCTTTTTGAGTTCTTCGAGCTGCTCTAAAATGCTCATCTTCGACCTTTCATAGCGCAATAAAAAAAGAACCTTATTCCTTGTCCGTCAGAAAAATTTCTGAGGACGAGAAGCAAGATTCCCGCGGTACCACCTCAGTTAGCAGCTCTCACTGCTCACTTAAGTATTCAATTAGGTATGCTCCGGAGGTGAACAGCAACGCGAGCCCTGTAAGTCCTTTTCAGCCAAGAAGACTTTTCTCTACCCATAGCCTTGGTGCGCGCTTCTTCTCCATCAACGCAAGTATGCTTAGTTTAACCCTTTGCAAAACCTCATGCAAGCACACTGTGTACCGCACGGTCCCACCCAGCCAGCAACCGCTCTCGTTGTGAGCGCGTGAATGTTGGCTCAAAGCAATCAACGTGGGCACAACATGCCCGTACATCATCGAGGTTTTCCCAAAAACCAACAGACAGGCCAGCAATAAAGGCAGCGCCAAGGGCTGTTGACTCTGTATTACACGGACGTATGACACGCTCGCCAAGAATGTCTGATTGAAACTGCATGCAAAAATTATTGCGGCTGACCCCACCATCGACACGCATTGTCTTCAGCTCGGTGCCTGCGTCAAGCTGCATAGCACGAAGAACGTCGTACGTTTGATACGCGAGTGACTCGAGAGTTGCGCGCACTACGTGAGCGCGCGTAACCCCTTGCGTCAGCCCCACTATAGCTCCTCGCGCGTCAGTGTCCCAATAGGGAGCGCCTAGCCCGTTGAAAGCCGGCACAACGTAACAGTTTTGTGTGTCATTCACCGAACGAGCCAACGCTTCGGTTTCATCAACACTGCGAATAAGTTCAAGCCCATCTTTGAGCCAATCAATAGCTGAACCCGCGTTAAAAATGCTCCCTTCAAGCGCATAAGTAACATGCTTGCTATCAGCATAAGCAATTGTCGAAAGCAAACCATGAGACGAACGCACCGGGCTTCCGCCGGTATTCATAAGCAAGAAACAGCCTGTTCCATAGGTGTTTTTCACATCACCCGGCTCAAAGCAGCACTGCCCAAAAAGGGCTGCTTGCTGATCGCCTGCCACTCCCATAATCGGAACGCCATGTCCAAGCATTTGGTTGTCAGTGTGACCAAAATACCCGCACGAAGGCTTAACCTCAGGAAGCATAGAACGCGGAATATCAAAGAGCCTCAGCAGGTCATTGTCCCACTCGCATGTGTGTATGTTGTAGAGCAGGGTGCGTGATGCGTTTGTCATATCTGTCGCGTGCACAGCACCACCCGTTAAATTCCACAGAAGCCAAGTATCAACGGTGCCAAAAAGCAGATCTCCCGCTTCGGCACGCGCCCGCGCTCCGGGAATCTCCCGCAAAATCCACGCAATTTTGCTCGCGCTAAAATAGGAATCGAGGATAAGCCCCGTCTTTTCCTGGATAACGTTCGGCTCAATCTTATGAGCGATTTCGTCAATAATTGAGGCACCGCGACGACATTGCCAAACAAGCGCATCATAAACCGGCTTGCCCGTATGCCTATCCCACACGATTGTTGTTTCACGCTGATTAGTAATGCCGATAGCCGCTATATCGCTGATTTGCACCTGCGCTTGCGTGAGTGCTTTAGTAAATACGCTGAGTTGGCTCGCCCAGATTTCCGTTGCGTCTTGCTGCACCCACCCGGGATGCGGAAAAGAGCGTTCGATTTCTTGCTGAGCTATGCTCACAATTTGAGCATCCTCATCAAAAAGCAGACAGCGCGATGAGGTCGTGCCCTGATCAAGTGCGGCAATGTAGCGTGGATTACTCATGGATACGCGATTCCATCCAACTCAAAATATCTTCATCAATTTGATCTTTATTGAGCTCGTTAACAACTTCATGGCGAGCGTCAGGATACAGTTTAACTGTCACATCCTTCACTCCGCCAGCGTGATATTTTTTACTAAGTACCGGAAGTGCTCGTCCCCAATCACCGAGCGGATCCTCTCCTCCACCAACGAGCAAGAGCGGCAAATCTGATGGCACTTTACTGAAAGTTTGGGATTGACTCACTCTAATAATATTGAGAAGCATATGGGTAAATCCGTTGAGGGTAAAAATGAAGCCATTATCTTTTTGTCGCATATATTCATCAACGACGGCGGTATCGCGCGTAAGCCAATCAAGTTGAGTGCGAGGATTTGAAATATGACTATTGAACTTTCCAAAGATTAATTTTTGTACTAACTTTGAGCGGTACCGCTGCCCCTTAAAGAGTGACATCATGTCGACGAGCGCGCGGCCCATGCTCACTTTAAAGCGGCTCATTTCCCCTGCACCGCTCAAAATGACGCCATCGAGATTGTCGCCATGCTCAGTAATATACTCTCGAACAAGAAAAGAACCCATCGAGTGTCCCATGACAAAAAGCGGAACTTGCGGGTACATAGCTCGCACGAGATTGACGAGCTTATGAAAGTCGGCATTTTGAATGTTGTCATATTTCACACGTCCAAAATAGCCCAATTCGTCAGCGCCACGCGCAGTCTTGCCATGCCCCAGGTGATCTTTACCCGCAACTAATACCCCACGAGCTGCCATATAATTCGCAAACTCATCGTAACGCGTCATGCCTTCCGACATTCCGTGAGAAATGACCAGCAAAAGTTTCGGCGTCATCTCTTCCGGCTCCCACATATAACCAGCGACGTCAACGCCACTCACGACCGACGCATATGTAAAATGTTTCTGCTGAACCATAATTACCTCGCAAATTTGAAGTATCACTTGGTTTATATTATAGGTGACCTACCTACAGACTCCATACGCAAAGAAAAACCCGGCTCCAAGGAGCCGGGTTAAACTTACGATATAAAGTTAACACTTAAGCAAGAGCAGCTTTTGAAGCCTCAACCAACTTAGTGAATGATGCTGGATCATTGATAGCCATATCGCTCAAGATCTTACGGTCAAGAGTAATTTCTGCCTTCTTGAGTCCGTTCATGAACTGTGAGTAAGACATGTCATTAAGACGGCATGCAGCATTGATACGAGTAATCCAAAGACGACGAATCTCGCGCTTCTTATTACGACGGTCACGATATGCATACTGCATTGAATGCTGGACTTGCTCTTTCGCGGCACGATAAGTACGGCTCTTTGCTCCGTAATAACCCTTAGCGCGGGTCAACATAGTGCGGCGTTTTTTATGTGCGGTGACCGCTCTTTTTACACGTGGCATAGTAGTATCTCCTTGTTAATCAAGCGGTTCGCTTACGCGCGACCGAGTTTCTTGTTTACCATCCTGGTATCAGCTACTGATACCTCTCCGTCATGACGGAAATTACGCTTACGCTTAGGCGATTTCTTGGTAAGAATATGGCTCTTGAAAGCCTTGCCGCGCATCAATTTTCCGGTGCCGGTTACACGAAAGCGCTTTGCCGCACCCTTGTGCGTCTTCATCTTTGGCATGAGTTTCTCCTTTATTCTTTGAAACGATAAAGCCTTATTTTTTCAGAGGCGAAATCAACATATGCATATTGCGACCCTCGAGTTTTGGCTGATTTTCAATAATCGCCAGTCCCTCAAGCTCTTCTGCAAGTTGTTCCAATATGTTAAGTCCCATTTCCGGACGAGCCATCTCACGACCGCGGAACATAATGGTTACTTTAACCTTTGCTCCACCCTCGAGGAAACGCAATATATGTTTCTTCTTGGTTTCGTAATCATGCTTGTCAACCTTAGGACGAAACTTCATTTCTTTAATATCGACCTTGACTTGGTTTTTACGCGCCTGCTTATCTTTCATAGCCTGCTCATACTTAAACTTACCAAAGTCCATAATTTTACATACGACTGGTTCAGCGTTCGAAGCAATCTCTACGAGGTCATAGCCCTGCTCATCGGCAATACGCTGTGCATCTTGAACTGCAAAAATGCCCATCTGCTCACCTTCATTGCTAATAAGGCGGCACTTGCTCGCACGGATCTCTTCGTTAATGCGATACTCGCTGCTTATGATTGTCACCTCCATGGTGCTCTTCTTGTGAACGCATGGCGCTCATTTCAGTCATAAAAAATTCCCGTGGCTAAAAATGAGCCGACGGGAACTGTAAGTAAAATCGCCCTGAAAAACGAGCGCTCTTTAGTTGTAAGTCGACCCACAAGCTTCTTTCAGCCGGAAGGTGGAGCCCGAAGACTCACTTGGGCGCTTTATGCGCAGTCATAGAGTATAACAGGGGAAACTGAATCTTGCAAGAGCTTATTAAGATCGAAAGGGCTCAGCAAAGAGCCCTTTCTCGTCAGTTGATACCTAATCCCCTTGAATACCAATATGTTGTCATTCTATCAGACTATTAGACGAGCGGCATCTCATTTTTTACTTTTTTTGCAAATTCTTCCACACTCATCGCGCCCAAATCACCCTCGGTACGATGACGAACGGCACAGACGCCCTCCTCAACTTCCTTCTTGCCCAAAACGAGCATGTAAGGAATCTTTTGGGCCGTGGCCTTTGCAATCTTTGCGTTCATACGCTCGTTGGTATCGTCAATTTCTACACGAACGCCAGCGTTCATCAATTCGTTTGCAACGCTGCGTGCATATTCAACCTGCTCATCGCTAATAGGAATGAGCATTGCCTGAATGGGAGCAAGCCATGTTGGGAACGCTCCTGCATAGTGCTCAATTAAGATGCCGAAGAAACGCTCCATTGAGCCCAAGATTGTACGATGAAGCATATAGGGGCGTTCAGTCGTGTTGTCAGCGGTGCGATACTCGAGATCAAAGCGCTCAGGCAAGAGTGCATCAAACTGAATGGTTGAACACTGCCATGTGCGTCCTAAAGCGTCTTTGAGTTTGATATCAATCTTAGGACCATAAAACGCGCCATCGCCCTCATTAACCTCGTAAGGGATTCCGCGCTTGTCGAGCGTATCGCGCAGCACGCCCGTCGTGAACTCCCACATCTCAGGCTCGCCCATTGACTTTTCGGGACGCGTAGACAACTCTGCGCTGTATTCGAAGCCGAAGACTCCCATAACGTAGTCAACCAAGTCGAGCATGCGATTTACTTCGTCGGGCACTTGATCGCCGCGGCAGAAGATATGCGCATCGTCCTGTGTGAATCCACGCGCACGCATGAGGCCATGCACAACGCCTGAGAGCTCGTGACGATAGACTGTTCCAAACTCGAAGAGGCGAATAGGCAGGTCGCGATAACTATGGATGTTTGCTCCATAAATCATCATATGACCAGGGCAGTTCATGGGCTTTACGCCATATTCATTAATACGCCCATCGCCTTCATCAACCTCAAAGAAATACATGTTGTCTTTGTAGTTTTTGTAGTGGCCAGACGTCTTCCAAACATCAGATTTATAGATGTGAGGTGTGATTGCTTCAACATAGCCACGTTTGTAGAGAATGTCGCGGAGCCAATCCTGCAAAAGACGCAGTACGCGCGCGCCCTTTGGGTGGTAGACTGGCAAGCCAGCACCGGCTTCCTCATGGAAGCTGAACAGATCGAGTTCTTTGCCGAGCTTGCGATGGTCACGCTTTTCAGCCTCTTCGAGACGTGTTACGTACTCGTCGAGGTCCTTCTGGCTAAACCATGCCGTTCCATAAATGCGTTGGAGCATAGGTCGATTAGAATCCCCGCGCCAGTAGGCACCTGCGATTTTCATCAGTTTAAACGCCTTAATAAATGAAGCATCAGGCACGTGGGGTCCACGGCAGAGGTCGGCGAAGGAGCCATTTGAGTAGGTTGAAATAGTCGCGTCCTCATCCAAGTCTTCGATGAGTTCCTGCTTATACGTTTGACCACAAAAATCGTTGAGAGCTTCATCGCGCGTCGTAACTTTGCGCGCAAATGACTTTGCCTCTTTTACCAACTCGTGCATCCGCGCTTCAATTTTCTCAAGATCTTCTGGAGTAAATGAATGCTCGGTTTCAAAGTCATAATAAAAGCCGTCCTCAATTGAAGGACCAATACCAAACTTGGTTCCTGGGTACAGATCGGCCACTGCTTCTGCCATCAAGTGCGCCGTTGAGTGACGAAGCAAATCGAGCGCTTCTTGACTCTTTGAGGTAATAATTTCCACCTTATCACCATCAGCCAACGCGACAGAGGTATCGACCAAGGCGCCATTGACTTTACCAGCAAGCGCAGCACTCGCAAGACGAGCGCCGATACTGGCTGCTAGGTCATAGACCGTTGCATTATCTTCAAGTTCTTTGAGTGACCCATCGGGCAATGATACGTTAATCATTTCGACCTATTCTCCCTGCTTCGTTTTGCAATAAGGGCAAACTTTCCATTCGCGCTTAATTGGACGCTTGCACAAGCGACAAGGCTCACGCAAGATTTTTAAACAACTCGGACACACTAAATAGTCTGTTTCAATGCCGCCATGGCAATGAGGGCAGGCTTTAATATCAAGCTCGGCTTCGAGTAGGGCTATGCTGAGTTCCTGCTCTTCAACATCGTCAGAATACTCTGAGGGTCGCATGATGGTATAAACAAATACAAAAATAATAATGACTGAAAAGGCAAGGATTCCTGTAAGCCCAAATCCGTAATCAGTCTGAGAAATTCCCCCGATTGCACCCAACACACCAACAGCCATGCCGACACCCGCCCAAAGCGTTGCGCGAGCACCACGACTAACAGCGTCCCGATAAAGCCAAAAAATTATGGCAACAGAAAGAAGCAAAAATAAAATACCTACAACAAGAGACGCAAACTGAAATGACGCGCTCTTTATTACTGGCCCAAGCAAATCCGACATATTGATTCCCCAGTCTTCTAATATATGTCTGTAATATACGATTTTAGCAGAACATAGAGACTTAAACTGCCCGTGATAAGCACAGGCTGATTTTGAGTTATTTCTACAATATCAGAGATAGTCGGTTCTTTCAGCAGTGCGAGTACCGGTTTTTTTGTGAAAGACTCGATTGTCTCAGCAAGCACATTGACATCAAGAGCACGAGGATGATCAATTTCGAGCGCAATAAAATCACGTGCAATGGGCGCCAAAGCCTCAATAATGCGCTCATAATCTTTGTCAGCAAAAACACCGAGGGCGACAACGGGCCGGCATTGCGCTAACTTCAAGTTTTCAGCCAAGAGACCCGCCGCTTGAGGATTGTGTCCCCCATCAAAGAGCAGGAGTGGCTCTTTGCGTATGACTTCAAAACGAGCCGGAAACGAGATACTTTGTAAAGCGCGAGCAATATCATCCCTGTGAAGCGGGCGGCCCAGAGCCGCCTCGACTGCGGTAAGAGCCGTAGCCGCATTTTCTGCTTGATAGGCAGGCCCACGCAACTCCAGATTTTCATATAAAGCATGCGGAGTTTTCACGGAAAACCGTGTCACCAAGAGCGTGTCTGGATTGGGCAGTGTTTCGTGAAGATAGATACGCGTCGTTCTCTCTTCGATGAGAGGGCTCGCTTCTTCGCCCCTACACACAATGCGCGGATGCGAACCCACTGCCTCGCAGCGTTGTAAAATGACGGGCAACGCCTCGCTGAGCCCCGCTCCAAGAACTGGGGTAGAGCCTGGCTTAATAATCATCGCCTTATCAGCCGCAATCTGTGGGATAGTATCACCGAGTATGTGTGTGTGATCAAGGCCGACGCCCGTTATGACCGCAACAGCAGGGCTCACCACACTTGTCGCATCCCAACGACCGCCTAACCCCACTTCCAAGACGCCAAAATCAAGCTGATGTTCAGCAAAAGCGACGAGAGCAAGCGCCGTCAGAAGCTCAAACTCCGTTATCTGCACACCAGAATATTCACCCGATGTTTCAACTCTTTCGCGCGCGTCACACACATGCCAAAAAAGACGAGCGAATTCTTCGGGAGCAATACGCTTGCCTTCAATCTCGATGCGCTCAGTATAGTCAATCAATTCGGGGCTCGTATAAAGCCCCGACTTCTGGCCCGAAGCGCGCAGCAAGGCATCGATGAGCCGCGTCGTTGAGGTTTTTCCATTCGTACCCGTCACTTGAATCGGTACAAAGGTGGTTTCAGGGTGCCCAAGTTCTGAAACCAGATGACCAATTCCCTCGAGTGAAGGGTGTATACCAAAGGCAAGCGCCCGCTTTAACTCAGCGAGCGCTTCCTGATAATCCATTTTTTTACGTGCGCCCTGAGACATTTAGGCATCCAACTCCGCGATTTGTTGCATAATTGCTTCAACCTCTCCGCGCAGTTTTTCGGCTTTTGCACGATCGCTTTCAACAATTTCCGGCGCTGCCTTCGCAAGGAAACCAGGATTGTTTAATTTCTTATCAAATTTCTCGAGATCCTTGCCGAGTTTTTCAGCCTGCTTTTTAAGCTTTTCTCGTTCGGCATCGAAATCTACGAAACCTTCAAGGGGAATATACATCGTAAGACCGGCGGCAACCGCGGCTACCGATTGAGCCGGCTTATCTTCGTTGGCTCCCACCCTGAACGTGGAGAGATTCGCAAGCTTTGCGATAAATTCAGCCTCCACCTCAAGAATATTTACGAGAGATAGCTCTTCTGCCGAAACAACCATTGCAAGCGTTTCTTTTGGACTGATGCCATAGCGAGCGCGCACTGAGCGAGCGGCAGATACCGTTGCCTTGACGCACTCAATAGAACGCTCAGCATCCTCGTTGATATATTCTCTGAGCACCTCCTCAGAAGGCCACTCCGCAATCATCAACGAAGCGGCTTTTTTGCCCTCGTCAACAGGCAAGTTTTGCCATATCTCTTCGGTGATAAACGGCATTATGGGATGAAGAAGACGCAGTGACTGGTCAAGCACATACATAAGCACACTTTGCGCACTTGCGCGCTCTTCTGCAGTCCCACCAAAGCGACCCTTTGAGAGCTCGATATACCAATTACAGAACTCATTCCAGAAGAAGTCGTAAAGGACGCGCGTCATCTCTCCAAATTCGTAATTATCAAAGTTCTTGTCAACATCCTGTGTTAAACGCGCAAGACGTGAGAGAATCCAGCGGTCAGCTACCG
>CALLZE010000221.1 GCA_937858655.1 uncultured Coriobacteriales bacterium | reverse complement strand
AGGTCCAATACCAAAGGTAATAGTGTGAGTGCGAATCGCGTCAAGATATTGCTTTTGGCCACTCGTTTTAGGACGAATGACTTTACCCCGATGCGTTGTTATGACGTCTCCCTGAAGAACGGAAGGTTTAATGTCTCCATGAATGAGTGCTTCAATTGTTTGTTCAACAAGTGTTGGCGAAAGCGTTTTAGATTGCACGAGCAGTGCCATTAAATCTGAAAAAATGTTAATGACCGTGGCCACATCATTTGCGGGTCCCGACACGCTTATTTCGTTACCCCGAACAACAAGAGCGCAATCAAAACGCTCCTCGATTAGCTTGAGATACTCATCGTGAAATCCGAGGAGTGAAACCATATCAATGTCACTTTGGCATATGAGCTTTTCTTGCAAATAATCAGTCTTCACTAAAGCTATCTCTCTCCTAAGTAAGACTACCTTTGTTTCATTCTACCCTAATACTTTATAAATATTTCCAACCTTCATCAGATGACCTTCGAGGTCAGGCTGGCTCGATGGAAAAGTCATAACTATATGTTCACGTGAAGTTGCGGTCAATTGATGATTCTGCTCGCGCTCAATCAGAACTTCCAATTCACGCCCCTTCTGAGCGCGTCGGTACTCGCTCGCAAGCTTCTCCCCAAGTTCACGCAAACGGAGCGCACGCTCCGCCACTACTTCAGGTTCGATTTGCTGCATCTCGGCCGCTGGTGTGCCAGAGCGCTGGCTGTAACGAAACACGTGAATTTTCGCGAAACCGCAGCGTTCACAAAGTTCAAGCGTTTCGGCAAAATCCTCATCCGCCTCCCCCGGAAAGCCAACAATAACATCAGTAGTCAGAGCAATGTGTGGCACAGCATTTTTCAACTGTGCTACCATGCTGGCAAACTCCTCACGCGTGTATGCGCGATTCATCGCAGAAAGGATGAGATTGCTTCCCGATTGAAGCGGAATATGAAGGTGTTCACACAACTTCGGCTCAGTGGAAAATAAGTCAATAAAACTCTCATCAACATGCACGGGCTCAATACTCGAAACGCGAATACGCTCGATAGAACTCAAAGCCAAACGTCGAATCAATTCTGCCAGCGTATTGATACCAGCAGTCTCATCATAATATCGACCGACATTGATTCCCGTCAGAACAATTTCTTTGACTCCATTTGCCGCAAGTTCTTCGACGTGCTCACGTACATCTGCATAAGGGGTAGAAGAAACATCTCCCCGTGCATACGGAACGATACAGTAGGAACAAAAATTGTCACAGCCATCCTGAACTTTGACAAATGAACGCGAACGAAAAAGTGCTGGGTGATCCTCTCGCATTGTCTTAAGAGAGTCAACTTTCTCTTTTTGGGTGAGCGA
>CALLZE010000220.1 GCA_937858655.1 uncultured Coriobacteriales bacterium | reverse complement strand
TTTTAAGGCCCTTTCGGCTTTTGAGACACAAGGAGTTATCTTGCTTGTAGGTGGGCGTAATAAGGGCAATCGTTTTGTTGACCTTGCGCGCGCGGCCTTCTCGAAGCCAAATTTTAAATATGCCCTTTGCTTTGGCGAGGCAGGACACGATATTTTTGATGATTTCTCGAGCGTTGAGGCAGAATTGTCTGGCGTTGAAAATGCTCAGCAAAAAACGCGTCGTTTTGAAACGATGGATGATGCGATGAATGCCGCCCGAGTTTTGGCAACGGCAGGAGATTGTGTGGCACTTTCTCCCGCATGCGCTTCATTTGACGAGTTCAACTCTTTCGAGCATCGCGGCGAAGTCTTTATGGATACTGTCCGCTCGTTTGCTCAGGAATTATAGGATACGATGCCAGCTCAAACCGCACATATCGAAGAGGAGCGCAAGAAGCGCCAACAGGCTGAGGCCAAGAAGTCTCCCAAAAAGAAGGGACCAAAACCTCTTTCTGCTTCGCGCTACGTTGGTGGACCTTTTGCCTATTACGGTCTTCTTATCGCGGTTACCATTTTGCTTGGGCTTGGAACGCTCATGGTTGTCTCTGCTTCTAGCGGAGAGGCGATAATCAATCAGGTCTCGCAAGAAGCCGCAAAAGCCACGGAGGCGGGCAAACTCGCTGGCTTAACGCATATCAAGGCGAGCGTGTGGGGCGTAGGTCTCAAGCATATTTTGTCGATAGTTCTCGGTATTTTTGTTGCTTGGGCGATGTCACGCATTCGCTATCGCGATTATCAAAAGTATCTTCCTTTGCTTGGTGGCGTGCTCTTAGCACTTTTGGTTGCTGTCGCCGCGTTCGGCTATGAATCCAATGGCGCACGGCGCTGGATAATTATTATGGGGCAGTCGATTCAGCCTTCTGAATTTGCGAAACCCATTCTCTTTTTGATTATGGTTTTTGCCATGTATGCCGTGCGCAAAAAGGGCAATAGCCATATGGGTGACCGCGATATTTGGTTTATTCCCGCCGCATTTACTGGCATTTGTGTCATTATGATTTTGATGCAGCCCGAAACGGGCAATGTTCTCGTTTTGTTTATCGGGCTTTTGGTCGCATTTCTGATTCTTGAACTTCCTCTTGGTTCACTTAAGACGATTTTTGGCATTCTCCTTGTTATCGTTGTTGGTCTTTGTATACGCGAGCCGTATCGCGCTGAGAGAATTTTGCAGTACCTTGGTTTAGCTCAAAAAGACCCCGATGCATTCTGGCAGATTAAACAGGCTCAACTTGCGTTCGGCTCAGGCGGTCTCGTGGGAGTCGGCCCTGGCCTTTCTCGTCAAAAATATTTTTACCTTCCCGAGGCGCAAAACGACTTTATTATCGCAATTATTGGTGAGGAACTCGGATTGCTCGGTTCTTTTACGGTCATTGCCTCGTTTATCGCCCTGCTTTATTGCGGTTTTCGTATTGCATATCGTGCCACCGATTCGCTCGGCCGCGCCTTGGCCGGCGGAGCAATCTCGATGCTAGTGGGGCAGGCAATTCTTAATATCTTTTCAGTAACAGGACTTGGCCCTGTAACGGGTAAGCCTCTGCCGTTTGTGACGCTGGGTGGATCTTCGATGATCACCTCGTTCATGCTGCTCGGAATCGTTTTGTCTGTTGCGCGTTTTGGCAGCGAAATTAAAGATAAAGTAGTCGGTCCCGCGGATACGCAACGCAAACGCACCAAGAAACCTGTGCGCGGAGCAGCCACTGATGAGCCAACCCGTGCGCCTCGTGCTACGGCGCATGCTTCACATGAGGAGCAGCGCGCTTCTCGCCGAGCGCAAGCAAAAGCGCCTGCGCGTAATTCACGCCAATCAACCAATAATGATCAGGAGGATTTCGATGAGGATAGTCTTGAGTGGCGGTGGGACAGCGGGTCACATTTATCCGGCCCTCGCCGTCGCTGACACCCTAAAACGTCAGGGTCACGACCTACTGTTTGTTGGAACGCCCCAAGGCCTTGAAGCGCGTCTCGTGCCCTCAGCGGGCATTGATTTTGTCGCGTTGAACGCAACGGGCTTCAATCGCTCGAAGCCTTGGACGCTTCTGACTTCAGGGGCCGAGGTTGCAACCTCAAGCTTGAAAGCGCGCAAAGTGCTGAGTGATTTTCGTGCCGATGCTGTCGTGGGGTTTGGCGGGTATGTGTCGATCCCCGTGGGTCTCGCGGCTTCACATCTCAACATCCCCCTTGTCATCCACGAGCAAAACTCAGTGGCGGGTATGACCAACAACTTTCTCGCGCGTCGTGCATCCGCAATTTGCTTGACATATCCCGATACGATGCCTGCAATGAAAGAGCGCGCAAAAGACGATGCGCTCATTTCGGTCACAGGAAATCCTGTGCGTGCGTCGATTCTTGCGGCGCGGCGCGATGACGCTCGTGCGGCCCTCGGCCTTACAGATGATGACATTTTTATCTTTGTCTTCGGCGGCAGCAGGGGAGCGCGTCACATAAATACCGCGCTCATTGACGCCTTACCTTCGCTGCTGGCCAACCCTCAGGTAAAAATCATGCACGCAACGGGCAAAGAAGAGTATCAAGCCGTTATGGACGGTGTGAGTGACATACGCACAGACAATCGTTACACGGCCCAGTCGTATATAGAAAATATGGGAAGCATTTTGGCTGCGGCCGACATTGCATTATGTCGTGCGGGTGCAACGTCAATTGCTGAGCTGACTGCCCTGGGTATAGCCGCAGTGTTGGTGCCGTATCCTTACGCGACGGACGACCATCAGACGAAAAATGCGCGCGCAATGGTTGACCATAAGGCGGGGCTTTTGGTTCCCGATAGCCAACTCGATGAACTTCTCCGGCCAACGCTGCTCGAGCTCATTGAGAACAAGGGCCGCCGTATCTTGATGGCCCATGAATCGCTCGAACTTGGCCAGCGCAATTCAGCGCAGCTTTTGGTGGATAGTATATACTCGGTAGTGAAAGATAAATAATTTGAGGAGATTTTAATAGTTATGCACGAATCATCAGGTTATACTCCCGAGAATATTTCGGCGCACTTTGTTGGTGTCGGCGGTGCCGGCATGAGCGCTCTGGCGAACATATTGCTTGCGCGTGGAGCGCGTGTGAGCGGGAGTGACTTAAAGGACTCTAAATATCTGCGCACCTTGAGTGAAAAGGGCGCGGAAGTTTCTGTCGGTCATAGAAAAGAGAACGTGAAAGACCCTGACGTTGTCGTGGTCTCAACTGCAATACCTGAAACAAATCCTGAAGTTGTTGAGGCGCGTGCTCGTGGAATTGAAGTCTGGCCGCGCGCGCAGATGCTGGCTTATCTCGCGGGTGACCGTAAGACGATTGCCGTGGCGGGAACGCATGGCAAAACATCAACAAGCTCGATGGTTGCGACCATGCTGCGCTCAATGGGAGAGCATCCTTCGTTTTGCATAGGCGGCGTGGTCGATGGTGTCAACGCAAATGCCGAGAATGGTTCGGGAGACCTCTACGTGGTTGAAGCTGACGAGAGCGATGGCTCTTTTGTTTTTCTCGAGCCCAAAATCGCGGTTGTCACCAATATGGAGCCTGACCACCTCGACCATTACGCTGACTTTGATGAGATTAAAGATGTGTTCGTAGACTTTATGCAACGTACGCATGAAGACGGTGCCATCATTATTTGCGGCGATGATGAAGACCTTGTGCAAACCGCGCGCCGCGTGAGCAATCGTGTCATCGTAACGTATGGAAAAGGCGCACACTGTGACTATATGTACCGAGTAACAGGACGCAAGGGTATGGGCTCAACATTTGAGTTGATACACGAAGGCGCTGTTGTCGCAACTTCGAGCATCGCTGTGCCCGGTGAGCATATGGTCGCCAATGCTGCCGCAAGTCTTGTCTGTGCCGCAATGCTGGGCTTGGACCTCGCGCAAGCGGGCGAGGGTCTCTCAACTTTTAGCGGCGTGCGTAGAAGGTTTGACCTTATTGACGAGGTAAATGACATCACCATTGTTGATGACTACGGTCATCACCCTACCGAGATTGCCGCGACGCTCAAAGCTGCAGCATCACTTGATTACGAGCGCGTAGTGGTGGCTTTCCAACCCCATCGCTACTCACGAGTGCAAAATCTTGTTCGCGAGTTCGGAGATGCTTTTGAGGACGCCGACCGCGTCATTATTTTGGATGTGTATAGCGCGGGAGAAGCCCCCATTCCTGGGGTAAGCGGTCGTTCAATTGTGGCATCAATATTGGAACAACATCCCCGTGCGCAGGTGGCTTTTATTCCACATCGTCAAGAGATTACTTCTTATCTCACTTTAATGTGTCGTCCGGGCGATATAGTACTTACGATGGGTGCCGGCGATGTAACAACGATTGGTCCAGAAATGGCCAAGGAGCTGAGGAGGTAGTTCTTCGTGGAAAACTCTCGCCGCGTTACTCTTCAGCAAGAATTGGTTGCGAAGTTTGGCGCATCTGTCAAAGTCGACGAACCACTTGCTGCGCACACCTCCTATAAAATTGGTGGTCCTGCTTTTGCGTGGATTACTCCGGCCACGTCTCAAGAGCTTTCAGGAGTAATTTTATGGTGCATTGATAATGAGATGCGCTATTTTGTTATGGGCGGCGGAAGCAACGTATTATGTGATTCTCGAGGCTATGAAGGTGTCGTCATTCATCTTGGAGCACCCGCTTTTCGCTCAATTATGTTCGAAGATGATGTGTGTGTCGCTGGCGGCGGGGCGCTTTTGCGCAATGTTGTGGAAGAGTCTCTTGATGCTAGTTATTGCAATCTGGCGTACATGGGAGGAATTCCCGGCACTTTAGGTGGCGCGGTTGCCATGAACGCCGGCACGAGGGAACACTGGGTCGACTCGATTGTTCAACGTGTTGAGGCAGTCTCGCTGTCTTCGGGCGAGCTCTTTAATAGGGCGCATGATGACGTTGCGTGGTCATATCGTTCATCGTCTTTGCGCGATGCGTATATCATTACGCGCGTATGGCTTGGGCCGCTCGTAAGAGGGAATGTCGACGAGGCTCGCGCTGAGATGAAGAGGGCCTTTGAGCGCCGCAAGGCATCGCAGCCTCTTTCACTCCCGAATGCGGGAAGTGTGTTCAAGAATCCAGAAGGGCAGTCGAGCGGGGCGCTCATTGAAGGATGTGGCTTAAAGGGTTATGTTTTTGGTGGCGCGCAAGTATCAGAAAAACATGCTAATTTTATTGTGAATACGGGTAATGCAAGTTCAGATGATGTGCGCTCTCTTGTAGAGCACATACAAGAAGAGGTATATAAGCGTTATGGCATCAAACTCCAGACCGAGATACGATTCTTACTCAACAGGTAACTCATCTCGCAAAAAAATTGCGGTATCGAGTTCTCCTGCCTCAGCTCCCTCTTCGCGCCCGAGCGCGCGGAAGAAGCCAGCATCGTCGCGTCGCAATGTTGAGCCAACCCGGAAAACTACTGAAGCCTCGCGTCGTGCAGCTTCCCAAGAGCGCAGTCGCAGTGAGAAACAACGCCTTTCCGAGATAAAGAGACAAGAGCGTGAGCGACGCCAGCGTGAACGTTTCATGAGGCGAATCGCCGGTATCTCGTTGCTCGTTCTTCTTGTGGGAGGTCTTATCGCTGGGGCGGTGCTTTTGGTTAACTCGTCTTCTTTTGATGTGACTACTGTCAAGGTAAGCGGAGTCAAGCGGGTCACATCTGATGACGTCAAGGAACTCGCTCAGGTTTCATCCTCATCTTCGCTGCTTCTCTTGGATAAAGAGGAAGTAGTTTCAAGATTGCGTCAACAGCCTTGGATAAAAGACGTTAAGCTGACAAAGAAACTCCCTCATACGCTAGGCATCCAGATTGTTGAGCGTACACCAAACGCGGTCGTGGTGTTACCAGGCGTGCAAAACAAATGGCTCATTTCTGAAGATAACGTGTGGTTGGGAAAGCTTGACGCAGATGAGGCATCAACACAGGCAAAAACCGATTCGTTTGGTGCTGTTGTGTTTAACGCAAAAACGCTGGTGCATATAATTGATGTCCCGCTCTCGCATCCTCGTGATGGCAAAAAAGCCAATACAGCTGAAGTCGCAAACGCGATAAAAGTGCTTAATGGATTGAGCGGACAACTGCGTGCGCTTACTGCACGCGTTAGCGCACCAAGTGTCGCAAAGACGAAGATATTTACCAAGAGCGGCATTGAGATCTCCATTGGATCAGCGGAAGATATTAAGATAAAAGACCGCATCGCTCGGTCAATTCTCAAATCCCAAAAAGGGAAAGTGGTTCTCATTAATGTGCGCTCAATTGATGCGCCCACATGGCGAGGTTTGACCGAAAACTAGTCAAGCGGGCAACCCGTTAAGTTCCCGTAACGTTTGGTTGAGGGTAGATACACATGCTCTGAACTGGTGTTTTATAAAAAGCCTCAACCTGTTATTGAGGTTATTTCGAGCGAAACCTTGTCATTTTTTTAATCCTTATGCGAACATAGAGTATTCAATTTGTAGGTTAAACCCGAACTTGAATGTTTAGGTTTAGTGTTGGTAAGTAATCACTGCTCAGAGGGTATAGGCAGTATCAGAATGAGAAAGGCATGACTATGCTAGAAACCGGTGCAAATTATCTTGCGGTCATCAAGGTCGTTGGATGTGGTGGCGGCGGTACAAATGCTGTTAACCGTATGATCGAAGCAGGTGTTAAGGGCGTTGAATTTATCGCTGTTAACACTGATGCTCAGGCACTCTTAATGTCTGACGCAGATTATAAAGTACATATTGGTGTCAACCTTACTAAGGGCCTTGGTGCTGGCGCTAACCCAGATATTGGCCATGAGGCAGCTGTTGAGAATGGCGATGAGATTCGTGAAGCTCTCCAGGGTGCCGATATGGTATTTGTCACAGCGGGTGAGGGCGGCGGTACGGGTACCGGTGCAGCTCCTGTGATTGCTGATATTGCCAAGAACGAAATTGGCGCTTTGACGGTAGGCGTTGTCACGCGTCCTTTTGCTTTTGAAGGTCGTAAGCGCGCGCTTCAAGCTGAAGAGGGTATCAAGCGTCTCTCTGAGTGCGTTGACACGCTTATCATTATTCCTAACGATCGTCTTCTCCAAGTTGCTGAGAAGAAGACTTCGATTCTCGATGCATTCCGTTATGCTGATGACGTTCTTCGTCAGGGTACGCAGGGCATTACCGATCTTATTACGGTACCTGGCCTTATCAATCTCGACTTTGCTGACGTGCGCACCATTATGCAGGACGCAGGTTCAGCGCTGATGGGCATTGGTATTGCTGATGGCGACAACCGCGCAACTGAGGCAGCACAGGCAGCAATTTCTTCACCACTGCTTGAGTCTTCAATTCAGGGCGCAAGCGGCGTGCTTCTTTCAATTGCGGGCGGTAGCGACCTCGGTCTTCTTGAGGCAAATGAGGCAGCGGAAATTGTTGCGAATGCCGCTTCACCCGAGGCGAACATCATCTTTGGTGCCGTTATTGACGACTCGCTTGGTGATGCAATTCGCGTAACTGTTATTGCGACAGGTTTCGGCGGAAGCGTGAAGAAGAAGGAGCAGCAGACTCTTGGTTTTGCCACGAGCGATCAAGAAGCTTTTGCTAAGCCTCCTGTGTTTGATTTTGGCTCAGACGAGGAAATCGATATTCCTGATTTCTTGAAGAAGCGCTCTTTCTAGGTCACTTCTTTTTGCGCTTTGCGTTTTTGGCGTGTGATTGTTTAGCTTTTGTTTTTGAATGTACAAGCGAGGGTCCTTCGGGGCCCTCGCTTTTTACGTAAGCAAGGGCAGAACAGAGGGAGAAGATTGCAACGAGAAGGGGAATGCCAAATCCTCCCCAATAATTTTGCCACTGATTTTGTCCCATAAAAAAGTAAAACAGCCCAAGCGTGAAAGGGATATAAGCGAGGGCTATCTTTTCTCCTAAAGGCTTAACGCACAAAGAAAAGAGTATGCCAAGCAAGGGCAGCAGTATCATGAGGCCTGAGAGCGCCCAGGTTGCCTTGACGCCGTAGGTCAAGTAGTTTGAGTAATATGAAGCCGATCCGTGAAACCACGTACTGATGAAGTTCATCTTAGTGCCCGTATTGGCATCGGCAACAGGCGCTGAAATGTAGTGGAAAACATAGAAGGCGGCGACGCCTGCAAGCATTGCTGTGAGGGCGATGAGCCCTTTTTTGCGGCTGCCTTTTTCTTGGAAAAACAAAATGATAAAAGGAAATGGCAAAAACATCAGTGAAAACTCGC
>CALLZE010000219.1 GCA_937858655.1 uncultured Coriobacteriales bacterium | reverse complement strand
AAAACTCATGAACAAGATTATTTCTGACGCAATTAACCTCAATGCTGGCGACATCTACGTTGAGCCGCGCGAAGCCGAAATGCAGATTCGCTTTCGCATTGACGGTGTGTGTCGCGAAATATTTTCCGCACCAAAATCGATTTATCGCCAGTTTATGAACCGGCTAAAAATTCAAGCCGACCTCGACATATCAGAGCGTCGTAAACCTCAGGATGGCCGCTTTACTGTCACCATGAATGGAAAAGTAGTCGATTTTCGTGTTGCGGTCTTACCGACGATTTACGGTGAGCTCTCGGTTATGCGTTTGCTGCGCCGCGATTCTATTATGCTCTCACTCACCGACCTCGGTTTTCTGAAAACAAACTTTGAGCTCATTATGAGCGCTCTTGCTAGACCTCATGGCATGATTTTGGTCACGGGGCCAACAGGCTCAGGTAAGTCAACGACGCTTTATGCTGCGATAAACGAGACAGCAGATACCGCAACCAACCTTATTACTGTTGAGGACCCTGTCGAATACCGTCTTGAAGGGCTTTCGCAAGTTCAAGTTCACGAACAAGCAGGACTCACCTTTGCAGCTGCGCTTCGCTCAATCTTGCGTCAAGACCCCGACAAGGTCATGATTGGAGAAATTCGAGACGCAGAGACAGGCGGCATCGCTATTGAAGCCGCCCTCACGGGACATCTTGTTCTTTCAACCCTGCACACAAACGATGCGCCAAGTGCACTCACTCGCCTTACAGAAATGGGCATTGAGCCCTACTTAAGCGCAAGTGCTATTAACCTCGTAGTTGCGCAGCGTCTTGCTCGACGCCTGTGCCCAGAGTGCAAAAAACCTTATCGCCCCACTATCGACGAATGCGAACAAGTTGGCATTCCTTACAACAAAGAGACAGGCGAAACGCCTATTATCTACCGCGCTGATGGATGCAAAGCGTGCAACGAAATTGGATACCGCGGGCGCATGGGAATTCACGAAGTAATGAAAACAAGCGAAGAAATTGAGCGACTCATCGTTAAAAACGCAAGTGCCGATGTTCTTCGTGCTCAGGCTATTAAAGAAGGCATGAAAACGTTACGTGAAGACGGCATGGCAAAAGTTGTTCAGGGATTGACCTCTATTGAAGAAGTTTTGCGAGTGGTGGTGTAAATGGGTCTCAATCAAAATAACCTTACTGGTCAGCGGCTCCTGCGCGCAGGAATTATCAACCAAGAGCAACTTAATCAGGCACTTAAATATCAAGAGGCCAAGCCAAATCTCCGCTTTCAGCAAATTGTTGAAGAACTAGGCTATGCATCTGCCGATGAAATTGTACGAACCATCGCGATGCAGATTGGTATTCCCTATATCGACAGCAAGGAAATCGAAGTTGACCCCACACTTGAAACAGTATTTCCGCGCACCATTGCAGAGCGATATCGCGCGGTCCCCCTCAAACTCGCCGACCAACAGTTAACCGTCGCTATTGCCAATCCTCGAGATATCCGAGCAATTGACGATTTACGACTCATATCTGGCAAAACAATCTTGCCCGTCAGGGCCTCTGAGCAGGCCATAACCGACTGCATCACAGAACTCTATTCTGACCCTTCAACAGAATTTGGACTTTCTGAATACAACGAAGAAGAAGACGCTGGCGCTCAAGCAATAGAAGAGCTAGAAAGCCTTGAAGAGGTCGTAGATGATTCTCCAACGGTGAAGTTGGTAAATTATCTTATCCAAAAGGCGGTCGCCGATGGTGCGAGCGACATTCACATTGAACCACAAGAGCACGATTTACGTGTTCGATTTCGCTCCGACGGTGTTCTGCACGAAATCATGCGCAGCCCAAAATCAAGCCAAACTGCAATTATTTCTCGCCTCAAGATTATGTCGGATATAGATATTTCTGAAACGCGTAAACCGCAAGATGGGCACTGCCAAGTTATGGTCGGCAACAAGCGCGTTGACTTTCGTGTATCAACACTCCCAACAACATACGGAGAGCGTGTTGTGCTCCGAATTTTGCGTACCGATTCGGTATTAATGCAGCTGCGTGATCTTGGATTTTCTGAAAGAAACCTAAAACTATTTGAAACTTCATTCAAAAAGCCATACGGATGTATTCTCGTAACAGGTCCAACGGGTTCAGGTAAATCCACAAGCCTTTACGCTGCGATAAACGAGCTAAACTCCCCCGAAAAGCACATCCTTACCGCCGAAGACCCTGTTGAGTACCGTCTTCCTGGTATTAATCAAATCCAAATTAATAATAAAGCGGGGCTCACTTTTGCGGCTGCCCTCCGCTCGTTTTTGCGTTGCTCGCCTGACATCATTTTAGTTGGAGAAATCCGCGACCGCGAAACGGCGCAAATCGCTGTAGAGGCAGCACTCACGGGCCACCTTGTTCTTTCCACTTTGCATACCAACGATGCGGCAAGCGCTATTACACGACTGAGCGAAATGGACATTGAGCCATTCTTACTTTCATCCGCAATTGACTGCGTCATTGCACAACGACTTGCGCGGTGCCTGTGCCCTGAGTGTAAAGAAGCATATGAGCCAGATACCGACATTCTCCTCAGGCTTGGATATCCTGAAAATGATTTGCCGAACACACTTTGGCGCGCAAAAGGATGCCGAAAGTGCAATGACACTGGGTACAAAGGGCGTATAGGCGTTCATGAAATCTTGCAAGTGACCGAAAAGATTGGTTCACTTACGGTGCTCGGTGCAACAGGAGACGAACTTAAGCAAGCCGCCATCGAAGAAGGCATGCAAACGCTTCGTGGCGATGGTCTCGATAAAGCACGACAGGGTATTACCTCAATAGAAGAAATCATGCGCGTCATTGCTTAACGGAAAAGTTACAACATGGTAATCGTATGATTTTTTGCTTTTCCTTTTACGATATTTGAGTTTACGATAAGAACAAAATTAATCGCTTTCTCTTCTGAGGAGTAATCGTGCCCGTCTTTACCTATCAAGTGCGCGACCAAAAAAGCGGCAAAGTTTCCAAAGGTAAACTTTCAGCCGAAAACATCACCTTAGTTCGCCAGCGCCTCGCTGAGTCGGGCCTCGTTGTCCTCCAAATACGCGAGCAAAGCAGCCTCGCTTCTTTTGGCAGCATGAACATCGGCGGTAACAAAGTTAACCGCAAGGATGTTGCGATTTTTGCGCGCCAATTCTCAACCATGATTGAAGCTGGTCTTCC
>CALLZE010000218.1 GCA_937858655.1 uncultured Coriobacteriales bacterium | reverse complement strand
AATTAACGCTAAAGGACCAGCGCCCACCTCGCAAATTCCGCGGGGGCCCGCAAGCACCATCCCTGAAAAACGTTGTTTGGCGGGCAGGCAATCACGGCCACTTATCTCTACGGCGATAGCACCCGTATAAGATGGAGATGAGCCGCAACACGAGCCGATACCATTAGCGCCCGCTTCTCTCGCGAGAACAGCAAACCGTGCCATCTCGTCAGGCGTGCCAGGATATTCAGTCTTGCCAGAAATCGGGCTAACCGTGGGAAGTCCAGCGTTCGGCTGCGCAAAAACGGGGAGCGTTGTCGCGCTCGCCATATCCGCGACCAACGGCAACATCTGGTCAGGGCCAAGCCCACAGTTCAAACCAACCGCGTCCGCGCCAGCCGCTTTCAAAATAATCGCTGCCTGCGCTGGCGTAGTGCCCGAGAGGTCCATGCGACCATTCTTGCCGAATGTCGCGCTTGCGATAACGGGCAACCCGCTTACCGATTTGCAGGCAAGCACCGCAATACGCAACTCAGCAATATCGGTGAAAGTTTCTAATATAAAGGCGTCAGGATTACCAAGCGCCAGCGCGCGCGCCTGCTCCTCGTACACCGCGAAAATCTCTTCGAATGTTGCCGTTCCCAACGGCTCAAGCACCAAGCCCGTCGGGCCCATATCGGCGAGAACGTGCGGGGCGCCGCCTTGGCGCGCCAGTTCAACACCCCTTTTGTTTATCTCCTCAAGTTGGTCTTCAAGACCAAATTCAGTGAGCTTGGGGCGCGAGGCGCAAAACGTATTTGAGGTAGCGCAATCAGCGCCCACCATATGATAATTAGAGTGAATTTGCGCGATGATGTCAGGCTCAATAATATTGAGAAACTCGTGACACGTGCCTGGCTGAACGCCCGCGCGCTGCAACATGGTGCCCATCGCTCCTTCGAGGACGAGCATATCGATATTAAAGCGATTCTGAATATCAGGCATGTGATTTTCCTTGGGGATTGAGCGCGCCTTTCTCCTCATTGTCGAGACGATTGCGCACATATGAGTGAGACAGCATGAGCATAAAACCAACCCAGCCAAATCCAAACATCAAGAGTTCAAGCAGCGTGGACAGACCAAACTCGCGCATAAAGAGCGCCCACTGCCCCGAGACGAGAGCAAATACCACGATTCCTGCGTCAACAAGTGCGAACGCAAGTGTCAGCAGGCGGTGGAATTTCTGGGCTGCCGAACCTCCCTTTGCGGGCCCAATCATGTAAACCGCCACATAGGCTAAGGCCACAAGATTAAACCACACAAACCCAATTTGAACGAAAGTATAGCGCGCGAGCGTTACGTACATAGAGGTCCCCTAAACTGCCATAATAATTGTTCATTTCATTCTATCATTAGCGAGTTTGAGCAGACGTAGTCAATGTCTGAAAATCTCGGCAAAATAACACATCATCATATCTACAATGAATTCATGAACTCTCCATGCCCATTTCATCACTCCTACAAACCTGCCTGCCATACTAATGATGCGGGAGAAATCCCCCTTTGGATGCCTAGGCATCATCCCCGCAAATTGAGGCGCTCTTGAAGCGCCACCATACCCTCCCTTGTGTGAAGCGACTCTGGCAATGCCGGGGTCGCTTTACGTTTCAGTCAAAGTGCCTACCAAAGCGACAGCGCGATCTTTCCGCTCACGTCCTCGTCGCAGGAGCGGCTGCGGAGTGTTCGCGCAAACATCACCCTGTCGCTTGCCCATCACCCCCCCCTAACGCGCAAATCACCCACCATACGCGCACCAGCCACCCCATCAGCAATCGCCATGAGCAATCGCCCCACGCGTTTAACCATGCAAGGGCAATATTGAGCAGTAGGTCGAAAGAGGCAACTGCCGCCTTTCATGGCTTATTCGCTGCGTTACTTTACGAGAAAGTCTTGGTGGGATATATCCGAACACTCCGCAGCCGCTCCTGCGGCGAGGACGTGAGGATACATGCCGGCAAGACTCTCTCGCAGGAAATCGCTCTCAAACCCCTCAGAAAAATATGTCTTATGTGTTTACATTTATATATGATTAGTCTAATATATGACTTATCATATATCTATCAGTTTTATGAAACCGAAAGCACGCCTGTTATGTCACTTGAATTTGCCATACTAGGTTTTCTCGCTGAGCAGCCCGCCAGTGGCTACGAGCTCAAAAATCGCTGCTTTCAGGGGCCCGTCCAATCATTTTGGAAAGCCGATCAAGCGCAAATTTATCGCACTCTCGACAGACTTGAACAGCAAGAACTCGTTCAAGCAGAAATTACTCAACAAGAAAAACGGCCCAGCAAAAAAACATTTGCACTCACAAAAAAGGGCGATACCCTGCTGCAGGAATGGCTGCGAAGCCACAACGAGCCTGCCGCAATTCGCGATCCATTCGCGCTGCGTCTCTATTTTTCTTCAACACTCAAAACGGACGAATTGCGCACACTTTTTGCTGAAGAAATTGACGAGCAACAACATCGTCTCAATCAAGTAGAAACCGAGCTTAACCAACTCGAAAAAAGCACTAAAAAACAGTCGAAATCTCAACGCAAAGAATGCCTCGTAAAAAAATCTGCTCTCGAGGTCATAAAAATCAGGATTTTGGCTGAAATAGAGTACAAAAATCGTGTATTATCAACACTGACGGACCTATAAGGAGACCACTATGAGGATCGTCGCCATTGATGCGGGAAGAGGACACTGCAACGTAAGTCGTTCAGTGGAGGTAGCTGCTCGCTCAGCTGAACTCGCAGGCGCTAGCGTTCAAAGAGTTAAATTAAAAGATCTCCATATCAAAACATGCACCGGCTGCAAACTCTGTTTAACCGGCGATGGGTGCAAAATCCACGATGACCTCAGTTATTTAAGCGAACTTATTGCCCAATCCGATGGCGTTATTTTCGGCATTCCCGAATCGCGCAATCGTCGCGGCGCACAGTGCAACAGCATGATTGATCGCCTCGCAACCTATTTCAGCGGCAACGGCCAGATGAAATTGCCCGGCTTCGGCGATGACCACATTGCGCAAGAGCCAACTGCTCGCGCAACGAAACGAGCCATCATCATTACCGCTAATCACTACAGTCTGCCTATTGGCGCGTTCTTTAGCCGTTCGCGAGGCACTATTGGCGAGCTGCGCAGCGTCTTCTCGGGCACCAAAATCTCACCTATTGGCGCTCTTGAGGTTACCGATAAACTCAAAGACGGTCGTCTGACCGATGATGTGCGCGACAAAGCGTACTCGCTCGGGCGCATCCTCGCGGGCAAATGCTAGACATCATTTAGATTGAAACAAAAAGGCTGCCACCTCAGTGACAGCCTTTTTTGATGCAAAGTTAAGCCGTTCTTGCCTGCTTACTCGGCGAGCAATTTCTCCATAACCTGACATCCTGGATCAAGCACCAAGCCTGTCGCTGCTGCAGCCGCCTCAGTGTAACCAAAAGCACCATTCGCCTCGATACCCTCACCCCAGATGATAAACGGCACCGCCTCATTGACGTGTGTCTTAAGCTCAACAGGAGTGGGATGATCGGGCATTGCGAGCACGCGCGTATCGCCTGCGCTCTTTGCGTATGCCATCACGCGCGCCATTACTTTGCGATCGATGGCTTCCACCGCGTCAATCTTTCCCTGTGCGTCTCCAGCATGCCCCATTTCATCAGGGGCTTCGATGTGAATCACCACCACGTCGTGGTCGTCAAGCGCTTCAAGGCTCTCAACCGCCTGCGCCACATAGTCAGTGTCAGGTCCATCGGTAACACCTTGAATGCGCACGCAGTCCAGCGAGAAAATCTGCGCAATGCCAAAGAGCAAATCTACGCCGCTGCTGAGTGCCGCCGTTTTTCCGAACTTCTGCGCAAAAGGCACCATCTGAGCCGGCGCTTGTCCCGGCCAAAACGGCCATATGTCAGTGCAGGGCATCTCTCCTTGGTTAATTCGAACTTCGTTAGTGGGATCACTCGCGAGCAATTCATGGGCGCGGGCCATCAAATCAAGCAAAAGCTCAACACCCTCACCTCCGCGCGGAAGGTTGCCCTCAATTAACTTATCGGTTATGTCATGAGGTGGCGTGTACGTCAGATCGAGCAATTCCGGATGATCTTTGACAACGAGAATGTGGCGATAAGCCACGCCAGGGTACAGCGTGAATGTGTCATCGTTGAGGTGTTCAGCGAGACGCTCGACGATAGAGCGAGATTCCTCCGTTGTAATGTGTCCGCACGCGTAGCTCTTCATGATATTTTGTTCGATATTGAGTGTGTTAAAACGCAGCGCAATTTCATTGTCCGCAAGTTCAATGCCCATCGCGGCCGCTTCAATAGCTGCGCGACCCACATAATTCTCGCCAGGATGATAGCCCACAATCGAAGTGCACGCCGCGGAGGAACTGGGCTCAAGCCCATCGGGAACCGTCTTAGCAAGCCCCACCATGCCACTCCGAGCCATCGTATCAAGAATAGGAATCGAGGCTGCTTCTAAGGTCGTTTTATCTCCCAAATCGGGCTGTTTCCAACCGGCAGCGCCATCGAGAATGACTACGATGTACTTCATGCATGCTCCTTACCACCTCAAAGGATGTGAAAAAGTAGAGTGGCGAGATGCAGTTCTCGCCGGATAGCTCTCATTATAAAGTACAATGAAAAGTATTCTTAAATTAGGTCGCAAATTATCAAGGGAAGGCGCCCTAAAGGCTCGAGGACAGGTGGGATAAGAGTGGTTCAATTTATCGATACGCGAACGGGAGAAATAACCGGACTATCGTTTTCGGATGTCATCATTAAAGGACTCGCGCCAAGCGGTGGCCTTTTTGTGCCTGACACCCTACCTTCCATGAGTCCTGAATCAATCAAGGCATTAGCAAAACTACCCTATCACGAGCGCGCTGCCGCTGTGTACAAACTGTTCGAACTTGATATTGACGATGAACAGATTGATGACATCTGTCGCGCCTCATACGGTGAGCAATTTGATGATGAGCGTATTGCTGCGCTCGAAACTATCGCTCCGCGCACTCATATGCTCGAGTTGTGGCACGGGCCAACAAGCGCCTTTAAGGACATGGCGCTCCAGTGTATGCCCCGCTTCTTTAGCGCGGCGCTTGCCAAGAAGCATGCCGCCGACCCAAACTTTAACGATATGCTCATTTTGGTTGCGACCAGTGGCGATACCGGTAAAGCTGCTCTCGAAGGCTTCGCCGACCGTGACGGATGCGCCATCACCGTACTCTACCCCGAAAAAGGTGTATCGCAAATTCAGCGCAAGCAAATGGTGACGCAACACGGCGCGAACGTAGATGCCCTCGGCGTAAGAGGCAACTTTGACGACTGTCAAAATACCGTCAAAGCCGTATTCAACGACAAGGCTTTCAACGAAAAACTCGCGCGCGAACGTGGTCTGCAGCTCTCAAGCGCAAACTCCATCAACTTTGGCCGTCTCATGCCACAAATCGTCTACTACATCAGCGCGTGCGCTGACCTATGGGATATCGAAGACCTCGGCGGCGAGACCGAACTTGATGTCTGCGTACCAACGGGCAACTTTGGCAATATCTTGGCTGCATACTATGCCAAACTGATGGGGGCGCCTATCGGCAAGCTGCTCTGCGCCTCAAATGAAAATAAGATTCTGACTGATTTTATCTCAACGGGCACGTACGATATTTCTGACCGTGAGTTTATCAAAACGCCATCCCCCAGCATGGACATCCTCATTTCGAGCAACATGGAGCGCATGCTCTATCATTTAGCGGATGCCGCACGCGTTTCTCAGTGGATGAACGAACTCAAAGAAAACAAGCGATTTACTCTTGACCGCGACACGTTTGCCAAGATGCGCGCACTATTTGTGGCAGATTTCGCCACCAACAAAGAATCCCTCGAAACGATTGCTCGTGTCTACGACGAGCACGATTACCTCTGTGACCCCCACACCGCCGTGGCGTGGGAAGTTGGCGAGCGTCTTCGCGATGAGACTATGCCCCTCCTTGTCGTCTCAACGGCGCATTGGGCGAAGTTTGCGCCTGATGTACTGCGCGGACTTGCCCATGTTGAGGCGGGCGTCGCCTTTAGTGGAGAGTATGCACAGCAAAGTGAATTTGAGCAGTTGCAAAGCATTCTTGCCTTGGCTCCTCACGCGAGCGCAATCCCTCGCAACCTCGCCACTCTTGAGCACGAGCCCGAGCGCCTTACGGATATAATCGACGCGGGTGCTGAAGCACTTGAAGAAAAGCTCTTGGGTTAGGTGGATATGGGAGACGACCGCGAGATTTTGCAGCGCCTGATAAACTCGCTTTACCGCACAAGCAAAACTGTTTCGCGTCTCGATGTCGTATTGGGAGCCGAGAGTTCAGACTTTCCCGAAGAACTTCTTGAGATTGTCAACCTCTTGCCTCCCTATGGATATTCGAGGCAAACGCTCTGCGATCATCTGAATTCGTCACTTAAGGGGCACGGTTGGACGCGCAGATTTGGGACGGTTGAGTAGCACAAGCCAAATGCTCCCGATAATTCCGGCACTGAGCGATGCAAGTAAAATTGCGATTTTTGCTTCGCCCATCTCAACGGGAGCAAGCTTTCCACTGAAAGCAATATTCGAAACAAATATCGACATGGTAAAACCAATACCTGCAAGCATTCCCGCTCCGAGCAAGTGCTTATAGCTCATGTCATCTGGAAGTGACAACAAATTTAACTTAGTGCCTAACCAACACACCGTAAATATGCCAATCGGTTTTCCTAAAACCAATCCCAAATAAACACCTAAGCCCACCTTTCCAAACTGAAAGCCTCCCGCTTCTCCTACGAAACGCACTTCCGCGTTCGCCAAAGCGAACAGAGGCAAAATGAGAAAGTTTGAAAAAGGAAGAATAGCATGTTCAAGTCTTTGCAAAGGTGAAGCAATTCCATAGGATAAATCTGCGAGGGTATAAGCCGCCTCTTGTTCTTCATCGCACTTGAGCACGTGCGTTCCAACGACATGCTTTTCTTTTATGAGTCCTAATTTTTCCTGTGCAGTCTTAATAAACGAGGGAACGCTCACACGAGCTGTCGCGGGGATACACATCGCTGCAATGACACCCGCAAGCGTTGCATGAATTCCTGAGTTCAAGAATGCATACCACAACACCAAGGCCGCAACTACATAGGGGAAAATCGAATATACCTTAGACTTGTTCATCACTATCATCACGATAAAAGGTATAAGCGCGAAGGCAAGCCATCCCCAATTAATATTGCTGGAATAAAAAATGCCGATGACAACTATTGCGCCAAGGTCATCAGCAACTGCGAGTGCAGATAAAAATACTTTCATTGAATGAGGGACACGGTCAGAAAGCAAAGCACAAATGCCCAGAGAAAAAGCAATGTCGGTTGCCATGGGTATTCCCCAACCATGTGCTCCAACTGTTCCGTGATTTATAGAAAAATAAATGAGAGCAGGAGCTGCCATTCCCCCAAGAGCAGCCACAACTGGCAGGATGGCTTTTTTGAACGTTGAGAGTTCGCCCACAATAAACTCTCGCTTTATCTCAAGACCTACAACGAAGAAGAATATCGCCATGAGGCCATCATTGAGCCACTGTTCAATGCTGTGCACGAAATGGCCTGACCCTGAGAAAAACCCAACCTCTGTAGCCCAAAAGTCCTGTAATAACGTATGTAAATTTGTATTTGCCAGAATAAGAGCGACAGCAGTTGCAAGAAGCATAACAATCGCGCCCGATGTCTCTTGAGCAAAGAAGTCTTGAAACGCGTTTGCGATCCAACCGCCTCTTGAGTTGCTCGCATCTGCTTCTAAAGGTTCAAGATTTGGTTCAAGATTTTGATTTTGTTGTGTCTGAGGTGAATTCTTCATAATAACTGCCCATCCCTTACACGCCTTATCCAACTCAATGAAGAAACACCTATAAACTATACTGAAATTTCCAGAAAGAATCTTTTTTTGTAAAAATGCGTAACAAGAAGAACATAATACGGCACAATAAACTAAGCGCGAAACATAATTTATGTACAAATTGTTCAATTACTTTACATTTGAAAACTCTGTTGTACTATTGTTAATGGGTTTCGCGGTAGCATTCTAACCTCCCCCCCTCTAGTCTGTTACCGCGACCCATAAAAGAATGCGCGAAAAGCGCATTTTTTTATGGACCAACCACTCAAATTTTCTATCACCGAAGTAACAGATTTTATAGTATCCCCGTGACTCGATTTCTCGGCATCTTAACCAAAGCTGCCACCTATATACGAAGCCGTCCTCGGGTCAGTGGGATTCTCAAACATCATCCGCGTCTCGCCTACCTCAATAAGCGTTGCTGGCTTATCCGATGACTCGCGCAACATAAATGCCGTGCGGTCGCTCACCCGACGTGCCTGCGACATGCTGTGAGTCACAATGACAATGGTTACGTACTTTTTCAGTTCTGCTATCGTCTCTTCAACCATTTGCGTCGAAATGGGGTCAAGCGCCGAGCAAGGCTCATCCATGAGCAATACCTCAGGGCGTGTGGCAAGCGCACGCGCAATACACAGACGTTGCTGCTGTCCGCCTGAAAGTTCGAACGCATTCTTTTTGAGCGTGCCTTTAACATCCCCCCATAGTGCCGCACGCGTCAAGCTCTCTTCGACAAGGTCATCAAGTTCGCTCTTTTTCGTAATGCCCTTCGTACGAGGTCCAAACGCGACATTTTCATAAATTGAAAGAGGAAAAGGATTCGCTTTTTGAAAAACTTGCCCGACACGCATCCTTAATTCAGCTGTATGAAAATCCTTCGCGTAGATGTCGCGATCATCGAGCATGATCGTACCCGATACGGTAGCGTTACCCATTTCATCATTCATGCGATTAAGGCAGCGCAATACTGTCGATTTGCCACATCCCGAAGGTCCAATCAACGCAAGCACCTGTTTGCCGGGAATGCTCAGATTCACATCGGCAACAGCCGTTTCACCACTATAAGCAACACTCACATCGTTTAACTCAAACGTTCCATCTACCATGATATTTTTCTCCTCCTGCGAGCACGCCACAGCGCACCGAAAGCGTTAATTATGCAAAGAAGTCCTACGAGGACTAAGGCGGTTCCCCACACGATATGGGGAGCTGGTGTCGTTGGCTGGGTTGCCATGATATAGAGATGGTATGGCAACGCCATTGATGGCTGCATGATGGTTTGAGGTACAGCAGCAAAAAAGGCAACACCGGTAAAAAGAATCGGCGCCGTTTCTCCCGCCGCACGCGACAAACTTAAGATTGCTCCCGTGACGATACCTGGCAGTGCCGCTGGAAACACAATGCGATACGTTGTGCGCCAACGAGTCGCGCCCAAAGCAAGGCTCGCATTGCGCAACTCTCGAGGTACCTGTTTAAGCGCTTCTTCTGTCGTCGTAATAATCAACGGCAGAGTCACGCAGGCAAGCGTCAGCCCCATCGCGAGCAGAGATTTCTCAAAGCCAAGCGCTAAAGAAAAAGCAGCATATCCAAACAAACCATAAATCACCGAGGGAATTCCCGCCATATTCGCTATAGCAAGGCGCAGCGCTTTAACGCCGCGGCTTTTCCCCGCGTACTCTGTAAGAAAAATTCCTGTTGCTATTCCAAGGGGAAGCGCAGCGCAACCCGTAATAACGATAAGCATCAGCGTGCCGTAAAGAGCTGGCCAAATACCGCCCGCCGTCATTTGATTGCTCGGCATGCTGAACAAAAAGTCCCACGAAATTGATGCGGCGCCCTTATAAATAATCACGCCGATGATGGCAAGAATCGTGAACACAATAAATGCTAAAGCAGTCCCCGCGATTAGACACGCAACCTGTTCACGCTTTCGCGCCCTCTCAAGTACTTTCAAGTAGTCTTTCATGATATCTGCCACTTTCTTTTCTGGCGATCAAGCAAGGTGCCCGCAATAAGATTGAGAACAAACGTCTGAGCAAACAGTACGAGCCCCATGGCAAAAAGAACCGAATAGTGCAGACCGCCTCGCACAACCTCACCCGTCTCCTGCGCAATCGTGCCTGTCATAGTACGCGCCGCGAGAAAAGGTGAATGCGGAATGATGCCCGCATTTCCCGCAAGCATGAGTACAATCATTGTCTCGCCTATCGCTCGACCGAGCCCCAGCATAATGGCGGCAAAAATTCCTGACGATGCAGCAGGCAATACAATTTTCACCGCAGTTTGCCAACGCGTATTACCAAGCGCGAGCGCACCTTGGCGCAAATCATCGGGTACCGCATGCATGGCGTCCTCAGAAATTGAGATAATAGTCGGCAAACACATGAAACCAACCATAATACCTGCGCACAAAGCGGTCAGTCCCGAGTCAAGACCGAGCGTTCGCTGGATCCAAGGCACCAAAAAGGTGAGCCCCATAAGGCCAAATACTACAGACGGAATAGCCGCAATGAACTCAACCATCATCTTGCCCACCTCTTTAACACGACGCGAGGCGAACTCCGAGAGATAAAGCGCAGCCA
>CALLZE010000217.1 GCA_937858655.1 uncultured Coriobacteriales bacterium | reverse complement strand
GGTGTACTTGGCTCCGTGCATGCCCGGCATGCCGAGCCAGAGCACGTGATCCTCAGGGAATGCTCCGCGGCCCATAAGCGTTGTCACTACGGGTATCTCGAGAAGCTCGGCGAGTTCCTTGAGCACACCGCTTGCACCCGCAGAGATAACGCCGCCTCCCGCATAGATGATAGGACGCGCTGCTTTTTTCAGTGCGGCAACCGCTTGAGCAATCTGCTTCGCGTTTCCTCGGAGTGTCGGCTTATAGCCCGGAAGGCTTACCTTTTTATGAATATCTCCCTCATACAAAGACGCTGAAACGTCCACGGGAATATCGATGACAACAGGACCAGGACGTCCCGTCGTCGCAATTTGGAACGCCTCATGAACGGCGTCAATCAACTCATCAACCGACTTTACAAGATAACTGTGCTTGGTGATAGGAAGTGTAATACCTGTGATATCTGATTCTTGAAAAGCATCGGTGCCCAAGACCGATGTCGCAACCTGCGCGCACAACACAACAAGAGGAATCGAATCCATATAAGCATTCGCAATGCCGGTGACAGCGTTTGTAGCGCCCGGTCCGCTCGTCACCAGAGCAACGCCTGCTTCACCTGTAGCGCGGGCATAGCCATCGGCCATATGGAGCGCACCTTGCTCATGGCGCGACACAACAACGTCAATCTGATCGCGCGCATCATAAAGCGCGTCAAACAGCGGCAACGCGACGGCGCCAGGATAACCAAAAATATGAGTAACATGATGTGATGTGAGAAGTTCGACAAGCACTTGCGCGCCACTATGCGCACCAGTCTCATCCCTTTTTTTGCCCTGCGAAATGTCCATATCAATACCCTTTGTTCGGGGTGATGACGACATGTCGCATACACAAGAATCGCGCCGGCTTACAACAGCGGCTACGAAAAAAGAAAGCACAAGCAAGCCCTTCGATGCAGGCCTGTGCTTTGGATGCGACAGATAACGGTTGTCACCGACCCAGCTTGTGCACGTACTTTACGTTGGAGGTCATCCACGCGAAAAGCCGCGTTATTCTAGGTGGCTGGTAAAGTGGTTTTCAAGACGTCCTTATATCGAACTCTCAGCGCATGTTCGACTCTCTGGGAATAAAGATAGCCCCTACTCGCTTCGTCATAGCCTTTCTTTTCATTTGTAAAACCCGCTTCAGATTTTCATCTGAGCAGTGCGGGGTTATTAGTGTAGCACAAAAACTCCACTGCTATAGAGTGACGATGTTATCTGACACAATTCCCTTTGTTGCGTTGCGTGTATCGAGCACCAACTGAGCGTGATCGGCAACCAACTGATAATCAACGTTTGAGTGCGCCGTCAAAATAAGCACAGCGTCTGCCGCTTCGATTTCTTCTGCAGTCAGCTCGACACTATCCATGACGACACCATCAAATTCATAGTGAGGCACGTAAGGGTCATGGTAGACGATTTCGGGTTTGCGTTGCCCGAGGAGGTCAACGACCTTAATAACAGGGCTTTCGCGCATATCATCGATATCGTTTTTGTAAGCCACGCCTAATACCAAAATGCGCGAGCTTGAAAGCGCTTTGTGATGCTCATTAAGCGCATACATTAAACGCTCAACAACAAAATACGGCATGTTTTCGTTGACCTTACCAGCAAGTTCAATAAATTCTGTATGAAAATCGAACTCACGCGCTTTCCAGCTCAAATAGAAGGGGTCAACAGGAATGCAGTGACCGCCCAGTCCTGGTCCTGGATAGAACGGCATAAAACCAAAGGGTTTGGTCTTAGCAGCATCAACGACTTCCCAAATGTTAATATCCATGCGATCGGCCAATTGCGCAAGTTCGTTGACGAGCGCGATATTGACGCAACGGAAAATATTTTCGAGAAGTTTTGACATCTCTGCCGCGCGCGTTGAACTAACTGGCACAATCGTGTCGAGGAACTGTCCGTAAAACGCGATGGCCGCCTCAGTACATTCAGGCGTAACTCCGCCCACTACTTTTGGCGTATTTTTTGTTTGAAAAACGGGATTATTAGGATCAACGCGCTCAGGTGAGTACGCAAGAGCAAGTTCGCGGCCCACTTTCATGCCAGTTGATTCGAGAATTGGCTGCAAGACTTCTTCGGTCGTACCAGGATAGGTCGTTGATTCGAGCGTAACGAGCGTATTGGGCGTGAGATAGGGCGCCAACTTTTCTGCCGCACTCACCATAAAACTCACATCAGGCTCTTTCATAGCGTCAAGGGGAGTAGGCACGCAAATCGCGATAGCGTCAACTTCTGCTGCGCGCGAAAAATCGGTAGTGGCCTCAATAAAACCGCGCTCAACAAAGTCAGCTAGAACCTCA
>CALLZE010000216.1 GCA_937858655.1 uncultured Coriobacteriales bacterium | reverse complement strand
GGCATTTCAACTTTTATGTCGGCGAAAAATACTGCGCAGTCAGTGAACAAGGTTGACTCTCGGGTAGGCGATTTGAGCAAAAAACTTGACCCGAAGATAAACCTCGATGAAAAAAAAGAGACGGTTTTTAAGGGTCCAATTTCGACTGAGAGCACAATATCAGCGAATGGAATCACGTTGACAGCATTGAATGTTCAAGATTTGCTGGAAACCTCAAGTGATGGGGAGTCAAGCAAAGTCCTTGTTCTATCGACGCTGAATACGCAGGATTTGGTTGCACAAGGTGATATTTCTGCAAAGGACTATTCCGTGATTGCTGGAGCGTTTAAGAACACTGATGGTTCTTTCGCTGCCGACAAGCTTGGCGCTGTAACAGCTAACGGCCTAGTTTCAAATAGTCATGTAAATATCAAGAATGGCGATCTCACGCTTTCTTCTGGAGGAAGATTAATTATCAAGGGTGCTTCAGAGGGCAACGACAACGCCATTTTGCAGATAGGCAAAGCAACCCAGACTTATAAAATTGGCTATAACACTGTTTCAAAGAAAGACATTAATGTTAACGCTGGTGATAAAGTCCTGGTTATGAGTGGTGATATTATCGCGAATAGCTTTAAGTTAACAAATGAAGGTTTCTCAATCGACAAAGACGGTAGTATGACTTTGGCAAAGGACCTCACGGTTCACGGGAATACTAAGCTTGTAAATTTGAAGGTAAGCAATAGTGCAAAAGTTGGAGGCTCCCTTGAAGTTGCAGGAGACAGCACAGTTTCTGGAGACTCAACCGTAGCCGGGAATTCAAACATTCAAGGTACCTTGAATGTTGATAAGGGCCTGAACGCAACAGGTAATATGTCGGTAAAGGGTGGCAAAGTAAGCATTGAGGCATCCAATACAGCATCAATTTCTGCTAAGGATGTGACGCTCAAGGGAACTAATGGCATTGCCCTCGATGGAGATGTTGATGCCAAGGGAAACCTTAGCGTAACTAAAGACCTTACAGTTGTTGGAAGAACAACATTACAAAATGGCCTAAAAGTTGAAAGCGGGAAGACGGAATTTTGTGGTGATTTTGAAACGGTTGGTCTCTCGAGTCTCAAGGGCGGAGCGAATATCACAGGCAAGCTAATAGTCGATGGCTCGGCAGATGTTAGCGGAAAACTGACTGCGGGTTCGATTGACACAAGCGGGACAGCTTCAGTCGGAGGAGCTCTTTCAGTAGGAGATAAATTTTCAGTAAATAATTCTGGAGCAGTAAGTGCTGACACCCTTGCAGTTGTGGGAGATGCGAGTGCGGCAAATATGAATGTTACTGGGGATGTTGCGGCCACAACATTTAACGGCAAGACTTTTGAAGAAAATGTTTTAGGTTCGCTAACACAAGACAATCTGAAAGCAAAAGATTATTACGCTAGGACACTTTCAGTTGCAAATGGAAAATTCCTAATTGATAATGACGGAAACACGATAATCGGCGGCGAGCTTGCAGTTGTCGATGATGCGATATTTTCAAAAGGCATTACCCTGCTCGACGGCGCGGACAATGTCTTGATTGATAAGGGAAGCTCATATGCAGTTGTAGGTTTCGATATTGTAACCGCATCTCCATCAATTGAAACTACGACGACATGGTGGGTTGATAAAAATGTCATCCACGTTGGCTCAGAATCGAAGCAGTCGGCAATTCCATTCAATTATATCGGTGTGAAAACTCAATAAATTGGAGTAACAAGATGCACTTATCAAAAATGAAAAGTGCACAACTGGCGAGGTCTGCTTTGCAGACCTTCGCTTTTGTGCTGGGGCTCACCTTGTTGTTTGCGCTTGTCGGTTGTGGCGGGGATGTTAAAAAAACAGCAAGCAAAAAACCTGATACAGCGAGTATCGCTCCAAGTTCGACTTTGACCTCTAATACAGGTTCGATATGGTCGGAAGTGACACTTGTTGATGGACAGATATACTTTGGGTTCATTGATAAGGTGGAGGGGAGCGATTACTACGCCATATGGAATGCGTACTACCCTAATGCCAAAGATGAGGTTACCGGAGATGCAACAGGGATCTCTAGAGTTGGTACAGAACTACATGCTCCCGAGTCGTATATCATCATCAACAAGGAGTCCATCCGAACTCATCAACAGCTGAAGTCGAACTCACCTCTTGTTAAGGCAATTAAGGAAAGCGATGGTTACACATCTGGTGTAATGCCAACAATAAAAGATTGGGCCAACCTTTCACCAATTGCTGTTTTCTTGAAAGATGGATCGATGATATTTGGTAGTTTAGTCAATGGTGCTGATGGTGAGGTGGGCATAAAAAACGCTTATTATTTAGCAAAGGCATCTGATTTGGTAACTAATGATGATTCAAGTGCATCTCAGCAGGATACTGAAATCACTTCTTTTGAAGATCTCAAACTCGTGCCTCAGGCAAACAGTGATTTAGGCCGAAGCGATACTATTTGGATTACTAAAGAGGCCTTCTTGGCGTTTGAGCATTTATCAGCGAAGTCTGAAGTCAAGAGAGCAATGCAGGCAGCGACGGAACAGTAGTACTCAGGATTAACGTATATCAAAATCTGCACAAAATGCCCTTCGTAAGAAGGGCATTTTCTTTTGCTGCTACCTAATGACTGGGCGTATTTCCGTATGACCACCCACGCGGTT
>CALLZE010000215.1 GCA_937858655.1 uncultured Coriobacteriales bacterium | reverse complement strand
AATCGACTCCATCGCCAAGAGCGAAACCTGCCGGTGCCAATCTCCCGCATGGGCGTCTCCAATAAAGCCGCGATCAAATTCAAGCTCGCCTGAATCGAAACGTTGCTTACGAACCGTTTTGCGCTCCGAAAGATTTACCGAAAGTACTTTAGCCATTATTTTCTCCTCGCTTAAAAACACCGCTTGCTCCACCAGATTTTTCATCAAGAGTAATATCGGTTATCCGCATCGACCGATCCATAGCTTTACACATGTCGTATATCGTTAAACAAGCCACCGATGTTGCCGTGAGAGCTTCCATCTCAACGCCTGTTTGACCCGTCACACGCGCGGTGACACTCACTTTAAATCCGTAACGTGCATTTTCATCATCTTGTATAGGATCAAAATCAACATCAATTGAAGTAAGCGCAAGAGGATGGCAGAGTGGAATAAGGTCCGCAGTTTTTTTGGCAGCCATAATACCCGCGATACGTGCCGCACCCAGCACATCGCCCTTCTTTATTTGTGCTGTTTGAACCGCATCGAATGTCGCCTTGTTCATAAAAATAAAGCCAGACGTACGCGCAATACGCTTGGTCGATTCTTTATCCCCCACATCCACCATTTTTGCCGTTCCCGCTTCATCAATATGTGTAAGCCTGCTCGTGTCTTTCATCTATCCACCAATCATCGCCATATCTTTTTCAGTACTTATATATGCAGAATGGTCTTCGGGCTTTAAGCGCAATGCTTCAGCCAGCACCTCTCGCACCTGCTGATTATCATGACTCCGTAGAGCACTTCGCGCATCGAGCTCTTTATCAGAAAAGAGGCACGGGCGCAGCTTGCCGTCGGACGTTAAGCGCAGTCTGTTGCATGTTGAGCAAAAATGGCGAGACATTGGCGAGATAAAACCAACCGTCCCCAAAGCTCCCTCAAATTTATAATATGAGGCAGGACCCGCCCCAAAAGGAGCTTGATCTTTGCTCAGCGCAACAAGCCCACCTTGACGGCGGCGCTGTGCCTCATGAGATATTGTTTCAAAAAGTTCTTCGCTACTAATCGCGTCATTCGCTGCCCAACCGTGACCATCAACGCCAAAAGAATGCCCAATAGGCATGTATTCAATAAAGCGAACGTGGAGAGGGCGATCAAGAGAAAGCCGCGCGAACTCATAGGGATCTTTCATGAATGAACGT
>CALLZE010000214.1 GCA_937858655.1 uncultured Coriobacteriales bacterium | reverse complement strand
CATTTTTTGTCTTTTCAGAGAGGTAAAGCGTGTATCTCAAATCCCTTAAGTGTGAGGGATTTGAGATACACGCTTTACCTCTCTGAAAAGACAAAAAATGTACGAAATACAACGATTAAGTCTAGCATAAAGAGAGCTTACACAGGCGTATCTAGGAGGTTAAATATTAATTTTCAAACTGCTGCAAAGCGCAACCTGCCGCAGCGGATTCAGCAGCCTTTTTGGATGGTCCCTCTCCCTGCGCGAACACTTTTCCATTGATGCTCACTTGCGAAACAAAAATGGGAGCATGGCTAGGCCCCTTTGTCGAGATAATCTCGTACTCAACCGTGCCGCCTTTAGCTTGCACATATTCTTGCAAAAGGGACTTCGGATTACTTGTGTCTTTAGCTACAGAAGGATCGATGTAGTCGCCAAGACGGTCGAGCACCCACTTTGCGGCGCACTCCATACCACCATCAAGAAATAGCGCGGCGGTCAGCGCCTCAAATACATCCTCAGAAGCAGACTTATGACCACGTGATTGTGAGCTCAATTCGCTCGATCCGTAAATAATACATTCGTCCAGGCCGCACTCATTTGTAGCAGCGGTAAGAAACGAACCATTCACTACAGCAATGCGCATTTTGGTGAGTATACCTTCATCGAGCTCAGGATAACGCTTAAATGCCTCAAGACCAACGGTGAACCCGACGATGGAATCGCCCAAAAATTCAAGACGTTCGTACGAGAGTTGTGAATCGCCCTCAACAGCAGACGGATGGGTAATCGCCTGAAGCGCCAACTCTCGATTCTTGAACGTGTAACCAGCAATTTCTTCTACACGATCAATACGCTTTTTTTGTTCTTTTTCATCATCGTAGCCATAGGGCATGATTATTACCACCTAAAAAATAAGCCCTCATAACGAGGGCTTATATCATGTACAAAGTCCTCGATTATGACGCAAAATAGTCAGCAGCTTGGCCGACAGTTTTAATTTCTTCAATCTTTTCGTCAGGGATCGACGTCTCAAACGCTTCTTCAAACGCCATAACAAGTTCTACAACATCAAGAGAATCTGCGCCAAGGTCTTCGCTAAAAGAAGCCGTCTCAACAACAGCGCTCTGAGCGCAACCCAACACATCAGTACAAATCTCAGTAATTTTTTCTAAAACCTCAGGACGAGTCATAGTGCCTCCTTAATTTCTATTTATTGTAACGCATTATACGCGTGCTTCGATGCTTTCGATGCGGTTTTTCAAAAGTTCAACACCAGCCTCATCCGAGTACTGAGTGACAGGAATTGCAGAAATGTCGGTATGCGCCAAATGTCCGCACAACAGACTGCCCGCGCCGCATTCAAGCGCAATTTTTACTGACAAATCATCAATTGCAGTGGCAACCGCTTGTTGGAATTGGATTGGGCTCGTAATGCTCTCAATAAACTTTTTCTTAATTTCAAGACCGTCACGATACACGCGACCATCAACGCACGAGATATAGTCAACCTCAGCATCACGAAAATCTGCTTTATCTAGATATGCGGCCAACTGCTCCTGTGCTTGGGCCATCAGAGGGCTGTACAACGCTCCAGGAACATTAATCTTCATAACACGACGCGCACCAGCCGATTCAAAGGCTGGCTCCAAAGCAAGAACGGCACTTTCTACTCCAGAAACAACTACCTGGCGAGGCGAATTTACTGCTGAAATCCAAACATGTGAGCTTTCGGCAATCACCTCGGAAACTGCCTGCTCATCAAGCCCAACAATGGTTTTCATAACGCCATCGCTATCAGCAGTGGCGTGTACATAAGTTTTTGCGAGAAAATCAGCAAGTGTAACGGCGGCACCCATGGTAATAACACCTGCTGCCGCAAGAGCGGCAACATCCCCGACGCCATAGCCACAAACAGCCGCTGGCTCAATGCCCGATACGGAAATATACTTCCCCCATGCCGCATCATTAATGACAATTGCGGGATACGCGACTCGGATATCCGACAGCGCAGATTCAGGACCGTTATTTACAATCTTGGTGATTTCTAAACCTGAGTGAGCTTCTGCAGCGTCAGTCAAACGCACGATGCTCACATCATGTGGCAACGCGTCAAACATCCCTACAAGTTGTGAACCATACCCCGGAAAAACAAACAGCTTATTCATCGCTCTCATCTTTCTTAGTCTCAGCTAACGCCTCGAAACTTTGAGCCATAATATCTGCCAAATTATTACGCGCAGCTTTAGCGGTGATGAGTATGCCACTTTTAATTGCGGTGGCATTTGAAGATCCATGTCCAATAGCGCACACGCCTTTAACACCCAAAAGAGGAGCGCCTCCAAATTTATCGGGATCAAGTTCATCGCGCATAGCGCGGATATTACCCAATAAAGGAAGTGCGCACATCTTTGCGACAAACGAGGACGTCAGCGCATTTTTTACTTTTTTGAGCAATGTTGAAGTTGTACCCTCAAGAAGCTTAAGCGCAACATTACCAGTAAAGCCATCAGTCACGATAACATCAACTTTACCCGCGAGGACATCGCGACCCTCTACGTTCCCCTCAAAATTTGAGACCTGCTCCTTCATAAGAGCATAGGCATCTTGCGCAAGTTGCGATCCCTTTGCCTCTTCCTCACCAATATTGAGTAAGCCCACTGTTGGACTTTTGATATCAAAGACGCTCTGGGCATAAGCCTGCCCCATCAGAGCAAACTGCAAAAGATTTTGGGGCTTACAATCGGCATTAGCACCAACATCAAGCAGAATGGTTGGTGTCTTTTTTCCTGAAGGCAAAAGCGTAGCCAAGGCTGGACGATTTACGCCTTTAATACGACCGACAACAAGTGTCGCGGCCGCCATGCAGGCGCCCGTAGAACCCGCCGAATAGAATCCGTCACATACTCCCTCTTTTACAAGACGAGAACCGACGACGATGCTTGAGTCTTTCTTTGCGCGAACCGCGTTAGCGGGATGCTCGCCCATCTCAATAACTTCTTCAGCGTAAGCAGGAATTACTCGATTTTTTTGAATTTCTGAAAGTGATGCTATGAAAGGCTCCACCACTGAACGGGGGCCTACCGCATGCAAAACTAAGGTATCGTCTTCAGACAGAGCAAAACGAATACCATCTAGTGCAACCTTTGGTGCAAAATCGCCGCCAACTACGTCGACGGCGATAGAAACAGGTCGGCTCATGATTGCCTCCCAACAACGAATCTACTGTGTTGTTAAATTAGTTAGTCTCAACGATTTCTTTGCCGTCATAGTAACCGCATGAAGGGCATACGTGATGAGGCATTTTGAGTTCGTGACACTGTGGGCATGCTGCTGCGTTAGTTGCCGTCAACTTATGGCTTGAACGACGTGAATTTGTGCGAGCACGACCAGTTTTTCTCTTAGGTACTGCCATAGTAGTTAATTCCTCTTTCTAATGTTTTAGTTCCACTCGCTCTCGAGCGTAACGTAAATGACACAAAACACGAAGATTTAGTATAGCACATATTCCAAAAGTGACTACCTCTAGCGGCTATATTAGTCCTCGGGTTTAATTAAATCTGCGAGACCAGCAAAAGGATGATGAGGATCAGGCTTATTCGAACAATCGCATGACTCCTCATTGAGGTTAGTGCCGCATACTGGGCATAGGCCCTTACAGTCGTCCCCGCAGATGGGAGCGAACGGTGCCTCTACGCGCAGAGCAGCATACAGTTCATCGAACAACGCGATGTATCCCATCTCATCCGCAGAAGGAAGTTCATCTCCTTCTTCATCAAACGTGGGTTTGAGAAAAAATAACACTTCGAAGTGTGAAAAGAGCTCAAAGTCAAACTCTTCGAGGCAACGAACACAGGCGACGCGCGTAGGGAGCGATACTGTTCCATACACCAAGACACCATTGCCAGTATGTGCCATATCCACTTCAAAGACAGCGGGACCTTGCACATGATATGCAAGGCCTTCAACTGAAATATCTTCAACATTAAATGAATCTTTAAGATGAACAATCTCTTGTGGATTGTCCAAAAGAACATTTACTGACGTGCGTTCAAACATAAGAAATTACCTTTGTGTTGGTTTGCCCTGGAGACGATCACGACCGCGCTGTACGGCGGTGAGAAGTCTACCCAAATTGGCTTCAAGGTTAGCCATCATTTCATCAGCATAATCTTCAGCACCCAGACGAACTTCGCGCTCGTTAGCGCGTGCCTCTTCGAGGATTTCAGCCGCGCGGCTTTCTGCCTGACGAACAATCTCAGTCTCAGCGATAAGCATACGAGCACGGTCTTGAGCCTCTTCGAGAACACGATTAGCCTCGCGCTCGGCTTCCTCGACCATTTCCTGACGCTGCTTGAGAATCCAACGAGCCTGCTTAAGTTCCTCAGGATAACGCTCGCGAATTTCATCAACTAATGCATAAATCGCCTCTGGATCAACAATTTTATTGCTGCTCAAAGGCATATTCTTTGAACCCTGGACAAGCTCGTCGATACGCCCGATAAGCTCCATAATGTCGTCCATTGTGCCACCTTTCCAGTGTCTTTAAGAATTGCTTCTCAGCTTTTCTATGAGAAGACTTTCTACCCCTTTAGGTACGAGTCCCTCTACGGACCCGTCGTGTTTTACAATTTCCTTGACTGCAGAAGACGACAAATACATGTTGTCAGGTACAGCCATAATAAACATAGTTTCAATTTTTGAGTTCATATGCCAATTGAGCGCCGACATCTGAAACTCATGCTCAAAGTCTGTGACTGCTCGTAAGCCTTTTACGATACAATCAGCGTCAACTTCGCGTGCAAAATCTACTAATAAATTATTAAACGATTTCACCTCAACATTATCTAAATGTTTGGTAGCCGTTAAAATCATGTCAACTCGCTGTTGAGATGAAAAAAGCGGTCCTTGCCCGTTTTTACCCTCAGAAGCGGCTACGGCAATAATAATTTCCTCAAACAACAGACTTGCACGCTCAATAACATCAAGATGACCATTCGTTATCGGGTCAAATGTTCCAGGAATGACAGCACGCTTCATACACTCGCCTCGTTATACCTCAAATAGGATACTAATGTATCGCCATATTTCTTCTCTTTAATGACCGAGAATTCAGCGGCAATAGGCTCGACTTCTGTGTGTGCCGCATGCTCATATACTACCATTGCGCGATTAGATAAGGCACCCGCATCTCTCAAGTGCATGAGAAAGTTTGCAATCTCGCCAGAAGAAATCTTATAGGGAGGATCAAGAAAAAGCAAGTTATAGGGTCCCTGACCTGCGACAATTGAGGGCGACTTGAGCGTATCGCAAGAAGATACCGCTCCCTTATTGTCCATATCAAGTGTTTTAAGATTGTTTTTCACTAGGAGTGCCGTCTTTTTGTCTCGCTCAAAAAAAGCCACATGCTCAGCACCACGCGAAATTGACTCAATGCCAAAAGCCCCACTCCCGGCAAAGGCATCACACACACGCACTTCTTCCAATGTGTCCAATTCCGAAATCACCGCTGAAAAGATAGCTTCCCGCACTCGGTCGGTAGTAGGACGTGTATCGCGCCCTGAAGGTGCCGCAAATGGGCGGCCTTTATGTGTTCCTGCAATTACCCTCATCCAGCACTCACCCACTGCGCACGCGCGCGCTCTAGTTCTTCAACTTTTTCTTTCAAAAAATTGTGTTGGGGCATTTTGAGATCAAAGTCATGCTCAATAATTTCAAAAGCATCATGGCGCGCTGCGACGACTAGTTCGCTATCTTCGACGAGATCTGCAATCTTAAAGGTAAGCAAGCCACTTTGACGCACGCCCAACATATCTCCGGGTCCCCTCTGCTTAAGGTCGAACTCAGCAAGTTTGAACCCATCGTCAGTACCAAGAAGAGCTTTAAAACGTTCTTTGGCCTCGTTGCTCAGTGCTTGAGAAACAAGCCAAACATCACCGCGGATATCGCCTCGCCCTACTCGTCCACGCAGTTGGTGCAGTTGCGCGATACCAAATCGTTCGGCATCAAGAATTACCATCGCCGTAGCGTTGGGAACGTCAACGCCCACCTCGATAACTGTTGTCGCCACAAGAACATCGATTTCATGCGCTTTGAACTGACGCATCATTTCTTCTTTTTCAGCAGGCCGCATTTTTCCCGTGAGAAGACCAACCCGAAAGTCACTCAATTCATGCGTCTTAAGACGTTCAGCATGAGAATTAGCGGCCTTGGCCTCAAACTCGTCAGATTCATCGACGAGCGCGCATACTACATAGCCCTGTTCACCCGCTCTAAGCCGCTTAATGAGAGCCTCATAGGCTTTATACGCCTGATGTTCCTTTACTAAGTGTGTATCGAAACCGGCATTCGAATGCGGTCGTTCAAAAAGATAGGACGTAGCAAGATCTCCATACACTGTAGCGCTCAGCGTCCGAGGAATGGGAGTAGCACTCATGACTAGCACATCGGGCATGCCGCCTTTTTCACGCAACGTTTTACGCTGGTTAACACCAAAACGATGTTGTTCATCGATGATAACAAGCGACAAATCGTTAAAAATTACATCAGGCTCAAGAAGCGCATGGGTGCCAAAAAGCACGCCAATCGTTCCCTGCTGCAGTTGATCTAAAATTTCAGTGCGCTTTTTTGCTGAAGTCGAGCCTGTCAGAAGCGCCCATGAAATATTCAAAGCATCAAGCAAGGGTCCCACTTTTTGTGCGTATTGCTGTGCAAGAACCTCAGTGGGAGCCATCATGGCACCCTGATAACCATTTGCGCAAGCAAGGCAGAGCGCCTCAAACGCAACCAATGTCTTGCCCGTACCAACATCTCCGAGAAGCATACGATTCATGGGATGAGGGCTCTGCATATCTTCAGAAATTTCTTGGAAAGCACGCACCTGATCTTTTGTTGGCTCGAAAGGCATAACCGCCTTAAGTGATTCAAAGAAAGTTTCGGGTACTTTGTGCGATTTACCTTCGCTCAGAACGGTTGTCTGGTACCGTTTACGAGCACACATCAACTCAAACAAAAGGAGTTCTTCGTAGGCAAGCCTCTCCCTCGCCAAACGATATTCACTGAGTTTGCGTGGAAAATGCACATTGCGCAGGGCCTGCGTTATTGAACAAAAGTCATACTTTTTCCGAATGCCTAAAGGCAGTACATCTATCTGTGACGCGTAATCGTCAATCGCGGAGGCAATCATGCGACGCATCCATCCAGGAGATATGCCCTCGGTGACCGCATGAACAGGTAATAGGCCTTCAAAATGTTGCTTTTCTTGGCTCAATTTTTCAACAAACGGTTGATTTATCTGCTTGAGACCATAGGCAAAAGTAACATTGCCCGCAAAAACAACACGTTCGCCCACCATAAACGAGCGCTGAACCCAAGGTTGGTTAAACCACACTCCTAGGAGTACGCCCGTGCCATCTGTGATAGCAACTTCTGTAATGTTCAGTCGCGGCTTAGGGCGTTTTATCTTTACTTCATGGACCGTTCCGACGAAAGCTCCTTCGCCAAATGATGCTTGGGCAATCGTATGGTTGCTATGCAAGTCCAAAAAACGAAAAGGAGCATGCCATAGCAAGTCTCCTATTGTTGATATATCCAGTTTTGCGAGTAATTTTTCTCGCGAAGCATCAACAAAACGCGCCTGAGACACAGGCGCATTAAGAGCGTTATATGATTGAATTTTATCGCGTTGACTCATGCCAACCATGAAAAACTCCTCGGCCTATCTATCCCATTCTTGCGGATAAAATGCCACACCGCATGCCTCAGGTACATAGGTCCCAATGACAGCACCATTCGAGCCCGTGTGGATTTCTTGACCAACGACGCCCGCTTCAGCAAACGCCTCTCGAAGCATGTCGATATCGTCGGGTTCGGTCGTATTGATTAATGTGTAGTTGAGCGGGCCCATCTCGCTTGAACACGACGCAACATACTTAGCAAGCTCAGCGACCGCGCGCTTTTTTCCTTTGCACTTTTTGAATGGCGTAATGACGCCATCCTCACCCATCGTTAATATCGGTTTGATATCAAGAAGAGATGCGGCGAGTCCTGCTGAACGACCAGCGCGGCCACCTTTCACAAGGTTATCCATTGAGTAAATGACAAAAAGAAGCTGCGTTTGGCGGGCTATAATTTTTATTTGGTCAGCGATTTCCTCGCCAGTACACCCTTTTTCGCGAAGATCACACGCTGCAAGCAAAATGGTAGCAAGCCCTTGGGTAACATTGCGAGTGTCGATGCAATAAATGGGGATATCGTACTCTTTGGCGACGATGGTTGATGTTTGATAGGTGCCCGAAATCGCTGACGAAAGCGACAGAGAAACAATACTATCGCAGCCCTGAGCAACCAAACGGTCAAAACACTCACTGAACTGTTTAGGTGCAGGTTGAGATGTCTTGGGAAGTTCGTCGGCAACACTGAGACGCCGATAAAATTCTTGCGGGGTAATTTCTACAGTATCAAGAAAGGTTTCATCGCCAAACGTAACGCGCAACGGCGCAAGTTCAACATTGAGATTGCGAATTTCCTCAGCAGACATATCGCAGGTACTGTCAACTACAAGTCCTACTTTAGGCATAAAAAATAATCCTCTATTCCACTGAAATAAGTACAGGATAAAGCGGCTGTTCGCCGCGATGAGTCTCGACCTCTAACCAGTCGAACTTATCCGCAACGAGGTTAACAAGGCTGGCACCCTGCTCATCGCTATAGTCAGCACCAAAAAGGAGCGTGACAGTTTCAGTCTCCTTATCAACGAGAAGGTCGAGTAAGCTGAGCGCAACCTGCTCAATGTTATCGCCGACAGCTTCAATCTCATTGCCATCGATAATGCCGATAACTTGGCCAGCGTGAATGTCTCCCACCTTGCCCTTAGCATCCTTAATGGCTGTCGTAATTTCAGCAGTGCGCACATCATCAAGAGCATCAGTCATATCTTCGACAACAGTCTCGAAATCACCTGAAGGATCATACATAAAGAGTGCCGCAAATGCTTCAGGTACTGAACGCGTAGGGATAACCGCCGCAGGCTTATCAAGCACTGTTGCGGCAGCGTTTGCTGCCATAACGATATTCTTATTGTTGGGAAGGAAAATAATGTGGTCAGCGTTAAGGTTTTCGGCTGCGTCTACGAGATCCTGCGTAGATGGATTCATGGTCTGACCACCACTTACGACGCAATCAACACCCAGCGATTTCAAAATCTGCTCAAGACCGCTTCCACTTGCAACTCCGACAATACCAATGTTTTTTGCAACCGCTGATCCACTATCAACTGGCTCGCCTGAACGCTCTTCTTGTTGACGGCGCATATTGTGAATATGAACTTCGGCAATTTCGCCAAACTTAAGACAGTATGAGAGCACTTCTGAAGGATCGTTTGTATGAACATGCACTTTATACTGGCCATCATCGCCCACGATGAGCTCACTACCACCATGATCAGCGATAAAATCGTGCACCGATTCTTTATCTATTCCCTCTCCAAAGAGCAAGAACTCAGTGCAGTAGAGAAACTCATCGTCGTCCCAGTCATCAACAGGAACAACTTTCAATGTGTCTTGAGATAAGGTTAAAGGCACTTCAATCACCTCGCGGCCCAAAATTGCAGACATCAACCCATCAAAATAGATAGCTAAGCCAAAGCCACCGGCGTCAACAACACCGGCTTCTTTAAGAACAGGGAGCAACTCAGGAGTGCGGCGGACAGATGAATGCGCCTCTGATGAAACGAGTTCGAGGGCCTCAATAAAGTCGATACCACCCTCAGCGGCCCCACGGGCTGCCGTTGCCATATCCTTAACAACCGTAAGTATTGTGCCCTCAACGGGCTTGCGAACAGCCTGAAAAGCAACCGTTGTTGCCGATTCAAGAGCCAAAGCCAAACGCTCTGTAGGATTCAAGCCATCCGACGCAACAAGGCCTTCACAAGCACCACGAATAATCTGAGAAGAAATTACGCCCGAGTTGCCTCGCGCACCCATCAATGAGCCGTGAGTTGCTGCCTTGCAGATATCTTCAAGAGACGCATCAGTTGGCAATTTTGCGACGTCAGCAGCTACGGCCTCAAGCGTCAAAGACATATTCGTTCCCGTGTCACCATCGGGTACAGGAAATACATTGAGTCGATTTACTTCTTCAGAGCGATTTTTCAAAGCAGCCGCAGCTGTTGCTACGACATTGCGAAATGATATTGATTGAGTCATAAAAACCTACCTCTACCTGACCTTAACTTCTAAAACGTGAACATCAACACGACCGACTTCAATGTCGGCAAATTCAGTTAAGGTGTAGCGCACGCGATCAGCTAGATTGCGCGAAACCTGACTCAAATTTGTTCCGTATTCAATGACAACATATAAATCAACATTTACCGCACCGGGAGTCTCACTCGTCTCATCCGCGAGCGAAATGCACACACCCTTGTGAAGTTTATTTCGTGGGAGGAGTTGCACAACGTCGTCAACAAGAGATTGATTAGCCATTCCTACAACACCATAGCTCTCGAGTGCCGCATAGCCAGCCAAATCCATAAGCACTTCATCTGAAATGCTGATTGAGCCCATTTTGTCTGCCATTTACTTCTCCGTTCCTGTATCGCACGCTGCTAATGCGGCATTCATCTCGATAACGACTTGAGCGCCATCGAGATTATGCGCAACGCAAGCATCATGTAACGTTTCAAATTGCGCGCCAAGACATGAGGCGCACCCAAGACCATATTTCTGTAATACATTAAGTACCGACTCGTCGAGAAGCATGAGCTCACGCAGCGGTGTATCGAGCGTAACCGAGGACATAATGCTCCCATCCTTAGAAAGAGTACTAGCACATTATTATAACTGAAAGAGAACTACCCAAACAACTTTACACAGTTTGAATGAAAGTAATATTTGTGGTAGTATAGCCAATCTGCATGTAATTGTAGTAATACTACGTGAAAAAATTGATTCAAGGAGTACGAGATGTCAAAAGTATGCTCTGTTTGCGGCAAGAGCCCTTCTGCGGGCCGCAACGTAAGCCACTCACATCGTGTAACTAACCGCGTTTTCCGTCCAAATATTCAGAAGGTAAGCGCAGTTGTTAACGGTAGCGTTAAGAAGATCAACGTTTGCACCAAGTGCATGAAAGCCGGCAAAATTACCCGCGCTTAATGTTTGTTAAAACGTTCACAAAAAAATGCCTCTCAAGTGAGAGGCATTTTTTATTTTTGATAATTGCCCGATTAATACACGCTTTGGATTCCCAAGGTATAAGCGTAACTATCAATTCTACGAGCTACTTCCGATCGAACGATTTTTTTTGCGCTGCGCAACGCTTCCGCATTAAGCCCCGAAGATAGTATCACCTTACGTATCAGTTCTGATTCGTGGTGATTACAATCAATCGCTTCGATCATCGCTTCTAGCTCACTCCCAATTTCAAATTCCATTACTGCCCTTAACCCTCATTTCTGCTTGTCCCGGTTTTTTGCGTTCTACTATCTTCTTAAATTTTTTGAACAAAAAAAGGGAAAGTGCCCATTCGACACTTTCCCGTAAATAAAACTCCACAACTACCAAGCCAATGGCAGAATTCTTTCTGTGAAATTACTCACTAAGTTCTTTATTGGCTATAACAAGAGCGCCACCTTCATGGACAAGAACTCTTGCATCGAAAGCTTTTGGCGCAAACTCATTTGAAAGCCCTAAAGAGACACACGGGCGCAACACGCATTTCTCGAGAGGCCACACCGCCCCATCAACCGAAACGCACGCAGGAGCTATTAAAGCAAACACACTAAAATTGGCATATTCCGCTTTCGAGACAACCACTTTCTTGGGTAGTCGTCCCCGCTGTGTTGCCGTCCATAACGTTTGTTTTTCATCATAAAAAATGCCATCAATCTGTTGGTGAAGCATTTCTCCTAACACGGCAAGTTGATGATCGAGCCGACCGCCCACAAAACCAAGGGTCTCAATTGAACGAACGTCTCGCTCGCCGAGCCAAGTAAGAGCGCTCGAAAAATCAGAAACATCTTTCTGGCGCTGAAGCTCGACACGCTCAACTTGCATGAGCTCTATATACGCAAGAGCTTCGTCGGAAATGGAATCTTTATCGCCCACATACAAAGTCGGAATAACGTGCGCTAAACGACAAGCCTCTGCTCCCCCATCAACCGCAATAATATGAACATATCCTTCAGACGCAACGAGATGCGCCAGGTGATCTATGTGCCACTTGTCGAAAATCGGACCTATGAGCAGTGCTTGCTTCACGTATTATTCGCTCCAAAAATAGTTGAGCAAACTGGGGATTACTACCGCACATACGATACCACAACCGATAAACGATGGCAGAAGATACTGAATTTGATAGAGCGCTGAATATGCCCATACATTTTGACCCGCGGGCGCATTTGAAGCAAAAAATATAACACCTGAAAAAAGATGAGCAGTGAAGCGCCCTAGTGCGGCAATAATTATGCTGGTAAAAATCCAGGCGCCCATGTGTGACTTTTTGTTTGCCTTGAATGCAGTTTCAAGCGGTTTTTTTACCAGCCCCGCAAGGCCAACCAGACCAAACGCTATGGGGTAATCTAAAAACACTTGAAAGATATTGAGCACAAAGGGAGAAATCATCAAATCAACTCCTCCACAGAGAACACCCGCCAATGCGCCAATTGCAGGCCCACGAAATACTGCCAAGACCAGTATGGGCGTCATTGCTAGTGAAATCGACCCGCCCGCAATATTTATGGGCAAGCGCACGTTAAAGTAGTCGAGTACCGCAAAAAGAGCGATGCTCAATCCAACTTCCGTGATTGTTCTTACACGAGATTTTTCCATGTTTCACCTTCCTTTTGTGACGTGCCGAAGGAAGAGATCCAAGGAGCGAGACTCACCCAACGTGCGTGTGCTGCATTATCAGCACCGTCATCTCGGTCGTGATCAGCGTCAGATCACCTCTCAGCCGCTTATTGCCGCAGCTCCC
>CALLZE010000213.1 GCA_937858655.1 uncultured Coriobacteriales bacterium | reverse complement strand
GTTTCTGCTGTTATGCAGGCCGTTTCTGATGACGGTATGGCAGTCGCTCTTGCCAAAGAAGGCGGAGTTTCCTTCATTTTTGGCTCACAGAGTGTTGAGAATCAGGCGGCAATGGTTCACCACGTTAAATCGCACAAGGCGGGTTTTGTTCCAAGCGAATCAAACATTCGTCCTGACCAGACACTTGCAGATATTTTGAAACTTAAAGAAGCGAGTGGACATTCAACCGTTGCGGTTACCGATGATGGGACGTCAAACGGCAAATTGCTCGGCATGGTCACAAGCAAGGATTATCGTATTAGCCGCCTTTCAACTGATGCCCAAGTAAGCGAGTTCATGACGCCCATTGACCGTCTCATCATTGGCAAAGATGGCATTACGCTTTCTGAGGCTAACGACATTATTTGGGATAACAAGTTAAATGCGCTGCCAGTGCTTGATGATGCGGGTCGTTTGGTGAGTTTTGTGTTCCGCAAAGACTACGACGCTCATAAGAAAAATCCTCTTGAGCTTCTTGATGAGCACAAGCGCTTTGTTGTCGGCGCGGGCATTAATACGCGCGACTACAGCGAGCGTGTTCCTGCTTTAGTGAATGCCGGCGTGGATATACTGTGCATCGACTCTTCAGAGGGGTTCTCGGCATGGCAAGGAATGACTTTAAAGTGGATTCGCGACCACTACGGCGACAGCGTGAAAGTTGGTGCGGGAAATGTAGTTGACCGTGAAGGCTTCCGCTATCTCGCTGAAGCAGGGGCTGACTTTGTGAAAATTGGTATTGGCGGAGGTTCAATCTGCATCACGCGCGAAACAAAAGGTATCGGTCGCGGTCAAGCAACGGCGACTATTGAAGTTGCAAGAGCGCGCGACGAATATTTCGAGGAGACGGGTGTATACGTTCCCATCTGCTCGGATGGAGGCATAGTATACGATTACCACATTACGCTTGCGCTTGCTATGGGTGCTGATTTCTGCATGCTTGGACGCTATTTCTCTCGCTTTGATGAAAGCCCTACAAATAAAGTCATGGTCAATGGGCACTATATGAAAGAGTACTGGGGAGAAGGTTCTGCTCGCGCTCGCAATTGGCAGCGTTATGATAATGGCGGGGATGCGAAACTTTCGTTTGTTGAGGGTGTCGACTCATATGTCCCTTACGCTGGCTCACTCCATGATAACCTTGCGACAACATTGAGCAAGATTCGCTCAACTATGTGCAACTGTGGTGCCCTCACTATTCCTGAGCTTCAAGAAAAGGCACGTTTAACGCTTGTTTCTGAGACGAGTATTGTCGAAGGTGGA
>CALLZE010000212.1 GCA_937858655.1 uncultured Coriobacteriales bacterium | reverse complement strand
CGCAGCTCAGGTTTGCCCGTCGGGTTGATGCGCTCACCAATCAGACGCAGTGGGCCAGTGCCTAACTCACACACGCCGCGTGGTCCCGCAAGCACCATGCCGCTATATCGCTGCTTAGCTGGCACACAATCACGGCCGCTTATTTCTACAGCGATAGCTCCAGTATATGAGGGAGAAGAGCCGCAACATGAGCCGATGCCTTGCGCACCCGCCTGGCGTGCCGCGATTGCAAAGCGCGCCATCTCATCGGGCGTACCAGGATACTCCGTCTTTCCAGAAATCGGATTGACCGTAGGAAGGCCTGCGTTGGGCTGCGCAAAAACTGGCAGCGTTGTTGCGCTTGCCATTTCCGCGACAAGAGGCAACATTTGGTCGGGGCCAAGGCCGCAGTTAAGACCAACCGCGTCAGCGCCAGCGGCTTTCAGGATAATGGCCGCCTGCTCAGGCGTTGTTCCCGAAAGGTCCATGCGCCCATTTTTTCCAAAAGTCGCGCTCGCTATTACGGGCAGGTCACTGACAGACTTGCAAGCAAGCACCGCAATGCGCAACTCAGCAATGTCGGTAAATGTTTCGAGAATAAACGCGTCCGGATTACCCAAAGCAAGCGCGCGCGCCTGCTCTTCATATACCGCGAATACTTCTTCAAAGGTTGCGGTACCCAGCGGAGCAAGCACAAGCCCCGTTGGCCCCATATCAGCAAGAACGTGAGGTGCGCCACCTTGGCGCGCCAGCTCAACACCCCGGCGATTAATCTCTTCAAGTTGGTCTTCAAGACCATATTCAGTAAGCTTGGGGCGCGAAGCGCAAAAGGTGTTTGCCGTTGCGCAATCAGCGCCGACCATGTGATAGTTCGCATGAATTTGCGCAATAATATCAGGCTCAATAATGTTGAGGAACTCATTGCACGTGCCCGGCTGCACGCCAGCCCGCTGCAACATGGTGCCCATCGCTCCTTCGAGCACGAGCATGTCAATGTTAAACCGATTTTGAATATCAGGCATTCGATTTTCCTTGTGGGTTTAGTGCGCCCTTCTCCTCGTTATCGAGACGATTGCGCACGTA
>CALLZE010000211.1 GCA_937858655.1 uncultured Coriobacteriales bacterium | reverse complement strand
ATATATGGCGGATGGCTCAAAGAAGCTTGCGAGAATATCGAATAGCCCTATGTGCGCTCCCGCATCAATGACCACATCGCCTTTTTGGATTTTGACGTTGCCCCATTGATAGGGGCCATTGTTTTCGAAGCGCGCAATGAGCGGATAATCATCAACATCAATGACCGTTTGGGCCTCTGACAGCCATCGCTTGTCGCAGAGAAAAATGTCGTAGAAGTCTCTGACGAGATTGTCATAGTGATTTTGATCAATGTTGAGATCCCAGATGTGATAAAAATCTGAGCCATAGGGTTTGAACTCTTTATGGAGCCCTCCGCGGTAGTATTCCGCGCGCGCATTTCTGAATGACACATCAAAAGGCGCTAAAGAATATTTTTTTAATAAGAGACGGGCTGCGTGATAGTCTTCATAGAGCTTCCCTTTTGGAGCTCTTAACTGTAGTGAGCCAAGTAGACGATTCAAACTCTCCACCCCCATGTTGAGTATGCCTCTATTATACTCGAAAGGCTTTTTAGTTCAATTATGGCTCGTGGTACAATACTTGTTGCGCTGTACGTCTCCGTAGCTCAGTAGGATAGAGCGATCGCCTCCTAAGCGATAGGTCGCAGGTTCGATTCCTGTCGGGGACACCATTGAAAGCAAAAGGCACTCTTGCGAGTGCCTTTTTTAGTGCGATTCTTAATGAGTTTTAAGTCTACTTTTTGGCATCAACTATGAGATTAATGGTTGTGCCCTTCTGAACAGAAGCGCCATCCTGGGGGTCTTGTTCCAGGACAACGTTATTCTGTGAATGTGGTTCGTAAGTAATGTTCACCTTAAGGCCTAAATTGGTGAGCGTTGATTTTGCCGCAGTCTGCGTTAGGCCAACGACGTCGGGCACACTAACCATGACGACTTCTTCGCCCTTGCTCACCGTGATGGTGACCTTCGAGCCCTTGGATACCTTTATGCCAGAGCTTGGATTTTGGCTGATAACTTCACCCTGCGCAACAGTATCGCTGTAACTCGATTTGGTTGATACTTTGAACCCGGCATCCTCCAGCGTGCTTTTTGCGCTAGATTTGCTCATACCAACAACGTCAGGAACTTCAGCAATTTCTACTCCCTTTGAAGGGATGTATGAAACCTTTGAGCCTTGAGCAAGTTTTGAACCTGCCTCGGGGGTCTGGCTAATAATGAGTCCCGATTCAATTTTTGTATCATATTCAGCTGGTTGGGGGTCAGCAATGAATCCGGCCTGCTCAAGAGCTGCTTTTGCGTCTGCTTCGCTCATGCCGACAATATCGGGGACATCAACTTCTGCAGCGCCAAGACTGATAGTCAAATTGATAGTCGTTCCGCTCTCTGCTTGCGCATTGGCAGTTGGGGATTGGTCGATAACAGAGCCAGCGGGAACAGAGCTGTCGTTTTGCTCCTTGACTTCGCCGACTGTGAAGCCGGCTGCTTCAATTTCTGAAGTTGCCTGCTCAAGCGTTTTTCCGACTACATCAGGAACAGCCTTTGAGTTGCCTCCCAAAAGACCAAGACCAAAAGCGATACCGATGCCTGCGGCAATGATGAGCACGGCGACAATCGCCCAAATCCACCAGGTGCTTTTTTTGTTGTTGCGCTTGTTGGCCATGTCGTTCCTATCATTTTGGAGGTTCGCAACGTTTGGCTGACCATAGCGTTGAGTGCCTACTGAAGGCATAACGGTTGTCGCGTCACTCGCCGCGCCAGCCATGACAGGAGCAGCGAGGAGTGTCGGGTCGTTTGAACCACGCATTCCTGCTCCCGTCGCAACTCCACGCGCAACATTCTGCAAATCGCGGCGCATATCCTCTGCTGTTGCGTAGCGAGCCCGTGGGTTCCGATCTAACGCGCGGCCAATAACAGCCTCGAGAGCTGGGTCGAGCGAGGGATTAATTTTGGAAGGACGAACCGGTTGCTCGTTGACTTGCTTAAGCGCTACGGCAACGGGAGTTTCGGCATCAAAAGGCAGTTGGCCGCATGAGGCCTCATAGAGCACAATGCCCAATGAATATAAGTCACTTGCGGGCGAAAGCTCTTTACCCTGTGCTTGCTCGGGCGAAACGTAGTGTGCGGTGCCGAGCACTGAGCCTGTTTGCGTCATAGTCGTGTTGCCCGCGCGCGCAATGCCAAAGTCCATGACTTTAACGCTGCCATCAGGTTTTACCATGATGTTGTGAGGTTTGATGTCACGGTGAATGACGTCGTATCCATGGGCGACGGCCAAAGCAGCGCAAACTTGCTGGCCAATGTCAGCAACCTTTTTGCTGGGAAGCGCACCCTGCTGTTGGATTATCGACTTGAGGTCCTGGCCGCGAACATACTCCATAACGATATAGTAGGTCTCATCGTCCTGGCCCCAGTCATAAATATTTACAATATACGGACTCTGCAAGTTAGCTGCAGCTTGCGCCTCTTGGCGAAAACGCGCAGCAAAGTTGGCATCAGAGGCGTACTTAGCATGCATCACCTTAACCGCGACGGTGCGCCCTAGTACCTCATCAACCGCCTTGTAGACATCAGCCATACCGCCCGTACCCACCTTTTCGGTGATGCGATAGCGCTGACCAAGAGTCGTGTTAATCAATGAATTCACTCCGCTCAAATATAAACTTCTATCTGTATTTTAATAGATTGCCCCAGTATTTGGAGTAACCCTTTAAAAACAATATAATCCGAACACTTCTTAGGCTTAGCGAGTCTTCGAAGAATTGGAAACGCTCAATGCCTCTTCAAGTACTTGCTTTGCGGCTGGTGCTGCGATTCGACCGCCTTGGCCACCATTTTCAAGCATGATGGCGAGCGCAACTTGGGGATTATCGGCCGGGGCAAAGGCAATAAACCACGCGTTTGGTGTTTTATCTTTGCCAATTTCTGCTGTACCTGTTTTTCCCGCTACTTCAACTCCGGAGAGCGCGGCACCTCGGCCGCTTCCCACTTTCACCACAGCCTTCATCGCATCGGTTACCTCATTGGCAACGCTAGGGGAGCAGGCCGTCGTCAAAACAGAACCTTTTGTTGTGCTGAGAATGCCCGAACTCGATTTGCCACCTATTTCTGAGATGACGTAAGGCTTCATAACTTTGCCATCGTTGGCGAGCCCACTAGCAATCAAGGCCATTTGAAAGACGGTAGCTTGAGGTCCAGCCGGCGAGGCATGTTCGCCAACAGGTTGACCAATGCCCGACCAAGCTGTTTCCCATGTCGTCATTTCACTAGGATCAGGCATAAGCGACGTGAGCACGGGAAGCTCGTAAGGTATCTTTTTATCGAAGCCAAACTTGCCTGCTTGCGCGACGAGGCGTTGGGGTCCAAGCTTTACCGCAACCTGTCCGAATACGGTGTTGATAGATTTTGCGGTTGCCATTTTGAGTGTGGTCGCGCTATAGGCGCTCGACTCAAAGTTGGTTACCGGCGCATTGCCGATGTCCATTTTAGCTGGAGCCTTGAAGGTCGAGTCGGGCTTCGCGACATCGTTTGAGTAGGCTCCCGTAAGAGTGACGACTTTAAAGGTTGAGCCTGGCGCAAGCCGCGTTTGTCTTGAGCGATCCAGCAGGGGGGAGTTGCTGTTGGTGTTAAGCGCGACCCAATCCTTGTTGATGTTTCCTGGATTAAACGTGGGGTTTGAGGCGGCGGCAAGCACAGCACCGGTTTTCGGGTTCATGACAACTATTGCGCCCTTGCCCGTGCCAGCAGTGAGGGCTTTTTCTGCCGCTTTTTGGACTTTTGAGTTGAGCGTAAGCGTGATATTGTCGCCCTTGATGGATTGGTTTGTCGCGGCCGCAATAACATCGTTGAAATTCTTATAGGTACGAGTGCCTGTGAGAGCATCATTTGCCACGCGCTCAATGCCTGAGCGACCATACTTGTTGGAATAGTAGCCAACGGTGTGGGCTGCGAGAGTTTTCTGAGGGTAGATCCGTTTATACGTGCCATCCGTCTGCTTGAGAGATTCCGCAAGGACGACATGGTCACTCGTTGAAATTGAGCCTCGGGCTACATATTTTTCTTTGAGCAAAGCACGCGTATTCGCCACGTTATTTTGGAGCGAGCGGGCATGAATGACTTGAAGCCACGTAAGATTGCCCACAAGAGCAATCAACAGAATTGAGAAAAAGACCCCAACACCGCTCAGGCGATTAATAAGAGACACTCGTCCAAGAGCAGCGAGTCCTTTTCCCGTTTGCATAAGTTCGCTGGCGAGCCCCGTTGATTCGTCGCCCGCGCGCAAGAGGAGCGCAAGAAGAACAAAAGTCGAGAGCATCGATGAGCCACCACGGCTAATAAAGGGCACAGTAATACCCGTCAGAGGTATTAGACCGGTGACTCCGCCAATAATGACAAAGACCTGGATGCCAATAGATGAGGTAAGGCCGATGGCCGTAAATGAAGCCATATCTGATTTGGCGCGTGACGCGATGCTGAGACCGCGGAACACGAATACGAGGAATGCGGCTATGATTCCGGCCGCCCCAAGAAAGCCCATCTCTTCGCCAATCGCGGCAAAGATGAAGTCGGTATCTACAAAAGGAATGCGCGTGGGGAGTCCTGCTCCGATGCCCTTGCCAAAGAGTCCGCCATCGGCAAACGCAAAGAGCGACTGAACAAGCTGGTACGCCTTGCCTGCGGGGTCTTTAAACGGATGAAGCCAAATATCCACACGTGTTTGTACGTGGCCGAACATCATATAGGCAGCTACTGCTCCCGCTGAAAAAAGGAGGAGACCTATAAAGACATAGCTGAGCCGTCCGGTCGCGCAGTACAACATGATAAGGAAGATGCAGAAAAAGAGCAGAGAAGAGCCCAAGTCTTTTTCAGCGATGAGCACGAGGAATGAAAGAGCCCACATGAAGATGAGCGGCCCGAGTGTTTTGAACTCTGGAATGGGAATGCCCAAAAAACGACGCGTTGATATTGAGAGCATTTCTCGATTTTCGGCGAGATAGGCTGCCAAGAAAAGAATGATAAGGATGCGCGCGATTTCGCCCGGCTGAATTGAGAGCGGTCCAAGGCGCAACCACAGCTTTGAGCCATTAATTTCACGCCCGATGAAGGCAGGCAGCATCATGAGAATTATGCCTGTTGCCATAAGTATGTACTTGTAGTTGCCGAGCCTTTCAAGCGAAGGGACGACATACAATACGGCAATGAGCGCAACAATGCTCAAGAAGAGCCAAGCGATTTGTGTGAAAGCTTTATCAGGCGAAAGGCGGGTAATAAACGCGATGCCAATGCTGCTGAGTATAAATGCAATCGGGAGGAGCGCTGGATCGGCATTAGGCGCGAGAAAACGGAGCGCGATGTGTGCCGCCGCAAATAATCCGAAAAGCGAAAGGGGGACGGTGAGGTATTCAGATGAAAAACTCTTGCTTGCTTGGGCACCAACAAGCACAAAAATCAAAATCGCTGGCAAAGCTGCAGCGATAAGGAGTATTAATTCTCTGTTGCGACGAGAACCCATGCTATTGTCCTATGCTCGAACGATACGTCTCGAATTGCTCTTGCGCGCTTTGCAGGTTTTCGAACTCTTCCTGCGAGGCAACCTTTTGTTGGCTGAGCGTAGGCAATTGGTCGACCGTAAAGGTTGACTCTTGGCTGAGCGTGCTAATTTTTAGGTTAAGAAAAGAACCGGGTACGCCTGTATAAACTCCCACATGCCCTGTGGGTGTTGGCGCAATGTAAGCACGTTTGCGTGCGTAGTTATAAAGCAGTCCACCAATGCCCGCAATAATGAGGAGGGCAAGAAAGCCTGAAATGAGACTAAAAAGTACATTTTTCTTGGTGTGTTTTGCTTGGACGCGTGCTTCAACTGTTGAATCATCTGCCGGAACATCGACAATGACCGCGGTTATGTTGTCATTGCCTCCAGCAGCATTCGCTGCCTCAACAAGTTTTTCTACACAAACTCGTGGGTCGCGCTCTGAATTGAGAATAAGCTCGAGGTGCGCATCATCGACAGGACCTGAAAGCCCATCAGAGCAGAGGAGCCAGCGGTCGCCACGAATGGTTTCGTATTCATAGGTGTCGATAATAACGTTGGGGTCACTACCGAGCGCGCGTGTTATGACGTTTCTTTGAGGATGAATGCGCGCTTCGCTTTCCGAAATTGAGCCACTGCGCACCATGGTCGCAACAACCGAATGGTCTTGTGTCACCTGAAGAAGTCGTCCAGAGCGTAAGAGATAGGCGCGTGAGTCACCGACTTGGGCAATGACTGCGTGCCCATTGTCGATTATCGCGGCAGTCATCGTGGTTCCCATGCCCACACGACCGATGTTTTCTTTGCTCGCTTGAATGATGGCGGCATTAGCTTGTTTGACGGCACGCATTAACGCGGCGGCGTCTGGTGTGCTCGGCGCATAAGCGAGGAGTTGCTCAATGGCGATGTTGCTCGCAATTTCTCCGGCTTCATGCCCGCCCATACCGTCCGCTACGGCAAAGAGTGGCGCTTCAACAAGCACCGAATCCTCATTGTGGTCACGCACGCGGCCAACGTTTGTTATAGCTGCGTGAGGGTAATGCGATATATTTCGTTTTTGTGGTGTCACTGTTCATCAACTACTAGTTTTGCTGTGCCAATTTCTATATGGTCGCCTGGTCTAAGCGTTTGCGGTGTGCGAATAGGCATACCATTGAGGAAGGTTCCATTTGTTGAGCCGAGGTCCTCAAGAATGGCGCCATCGATACCGGGAGTAATGCGCGCGTGCGTTCCCGAAATGGCCTCACCATTAATTTGAACATCATTGCCAGCGCTACGGCCAATAAGCATGGTCGAATTGAGCTTAAATGTCGTACCTGTTAGCGTGGGCGGGCCCTCGACAATGGTAAGCGTCATGATGGGGGTGGTTTTTGATTTGCGCGTACCTTGAACAAGGCCTACTCCAGCTTTTACTACTAGAAGCAGAAAAAGGTAAAGAAAAACTATGAGAGCAATGCGTCCTGCAAGGAGCAGCAAATCAATCACGTTTATATACCTGTCTCTCGGTAACTTATTACTGTTGCGCCAACCGTAATAATGTCACCATCTTTGAGGCGGCGATGTGTCACCGTTTGGCCATTAAGCAATGTTCCGTTGGTTGAGTTCAAATCAGAAATGGCCCAACCAGCACCTTCCTTGACGAATTGAGCGTGCTGGCGGCTTGCCTGAGGGTCTTCAATCATGATATCGCAACTGCCCTGTCGGCCAATGGTGTAGGTGTCTTGTCCACCAAGGACGAAAGGCGGCTGAGTGTTGACGGCAATAATTGCGGTAGTTCTCGGAGCGCTAGCTGCCGCAGGTGCCATGATGCGGGTGGCGTCATCGCTTGGAACATGCTGGTTGCTCGCGTTGAGTGCGCTGGCGGCCGCTTGAGCGCCAGCTGCAGCGCCGGTTCCTTCAGCGAAGTTTGCGACCGCTGGGTTTGCGGAAAAATTCCCCGTAGGCGCAAAGGTTGATGAACGAGGCACCGCCTGATAGTGGAGCGGTTTGCCTTCGATGCCATCGTCAAGGTAAGGGTCGACATTGTGTGACCGAGGAGGAGCCGGTGTGCGACGCACGTCATCACTATTATGCGCAACGCGTTGTTCGCGTGGCTGAGGTGCTTTGGGTAAAGCATCGGCGCCGAACTCTTTATTGATTGCATCTTCTGAGAGATTTTCTCCGATGACGTACACTTCTCCTAATTTCATGTCATCGCCAACATTGAAAATCACGAGTGGCCGAACTGTGGCCATTTGATAGTTGTTGTTTGATGCGTAGGCATAAATACGGGTCGCTAAATCTGAAGTCAGCGTATCAAGAAGGTCTCCCATAAGTTGTTCATCTTCGGGAGATATGACGACGGTATAGACGTTTGCAATATAAATCGTATTAACGCCCAATTTGCGAGATTTTTCTAGCTCGCGAATGGTTGCTTTTTCGATTTCCGCTGGTTGGAGTGGAGAACGGAAAAGACGTGAGAAAGGACGCTCGATTGCCCGTTCGAGTGCACCTTCTACTTGTGCCATGTTGCGGCGCGAGTCTTTTTGTCGGCGATTCACTCTTTGTCCTTTCGCTTTGAGATAATCCATGCTCCCAACATAGATACTAATATATACGCAACAGCAAGTGAAATGTTTATAGTCGTAAGGTGTTCTTTGATAAGCGTCGGAAATGTTGAAGATAGCCAAGGTTTTGCAAGCAGATTAATTTCTAGGGCAATAACAACGAAGAGCGCGTTAAACCCACCCATGACGTTACTTTTTCTTCCGATTATATACCACCAAACGCAAGAAATTAATGCAAGTCCTAGGCCGTAGGCCCAAAGATGTCCTGTTGCGCTGAGTATGAGTAAAACGCTTAGGGCGAGGGGGGCAATTATGCCTCCCAACCGTGGGGCCAACTCAAGTATGGCCGCGACAATAAGGCTTACAAAGAGGGGGATAAGAGCGGTATCGCGCGTGGTGAGATTGGCGTATTCAAAAAGCTGCCAAATACATGCTCCGCCCGCAAGTCCAATGAGGAGGCGAATAATAAACCGGCCAATTTCGCCTGGGCTAAACAGGGGCGGTTTACTCTCGTGCGTTTTGCTCTCAGATAAATCGATTTCTTCTTCATCGTTAGTGAGGTCGGCGACAACTTCTTTTAACTCTTTGCGACCCTCGGCGACATCGCCCAAGCGTTCGAGCAGCGCCGTGCTGAATTTCTTAACCGTCGGATAGCGGTCGTCGGGGTTTGTTGAAAGAGCGGTCGCGAAAATTTCATCGAGGAGTGGGTCGTTCGTTTGGAGAAGTGAGGGCTCATCGAATTGTTGGGCTTTGAGCATTTGCGTATACGTAGCTTCAAAACCGGCAGCGTCAGCATAAGGAAATTCATCGGTGCACAACTCATAGACAACTGATGCAAAGGCCCATTCATCGGTGCGCACACTGGTTTCGGTTCCTTCAAGTTGCTCGAGCGGCATGTAGCCGATGGTGCCCCCGCTTGCGCTTCCGTGTCCGTTGAGGCCTGAAAGTTCCGCGATGCCGAAGTCGATAATTTTGATGCGACCTTCGTGATTGATTAGTATGTTGCGTGGTTTGATATCAAGATGCAGTACGCCATTTTTGTGAGCGTGAGCAATGGCGCTTGCCATTGATTTGACGATGGTGGCGATGGTGTCATCGTTGAGGTCTTCGCTAGGAATATCGGCAAGCGTAATGCCGTCAACGTACTCCATGATGAGATAGGCACGGTCGTCAGTGGCGATGAAGTCATAGACGGTAGCAATATTGGGATGCGTGAGTAGCGCAGCTGTACGCGCTTCAGCAAGGCCAGCCGGCTCTCCTGTTGGGGTATGTTCGAAGGGTATTTCTTTGATGGCGACGCGCCGCTTGAGCTGTTCATCCCAAGCCGCAAATACGGTGCCATATCCACCGGTGCCCAACGTTTCAAGAGGTCGGTAACGGTCGAGAAGAAGACCTTCTTCTTCGAAAGCGAATGCTTGGTGGGCGTCAGCGCGTGCCGCTTCGCGCGAGAGTACTCCCTGATTATGGGGCCTCGTGCGATGAGCGGACGAAGAGTATCTATCTTTGAGAGTCATATACGTTATTTTACTTCAAAATTCGCGGAGAGACAGCCTTAGCGCCGCAACAAGCGAAGTTTGTGATATTATCTAACGGCACGCTATCGTGCTTTTTGCGGGTGTGGCGGAACGGCAGACGCGCATGGTTCAGGTCCATGTGGGGGCAACCCTGTGAGAGTTCAAATCTCTCCACCCGCACCATTCTTTCTAAATCCACTTTTTGAGATTGCACCATTCAACGTATCACACGGAAACTTGTGGTTTTGTGCGCAATTTTTGCTCGCAGTTTTCCAAATATATTTTCATAAAATTTTGAGAACATGGTTATTGTATGAATTGGAAAATAAATGCACAATGAGGGTGTTTGTAAGATTTATCCTTAAGGTCAGGGTATAAATTTTACTCAAGGGAGAGTATTCCGGACTAAAGAAAGGAATCATTATGGAACTTAAGGGATCTAAAACTGAAGCAAATCTTGAGACCGCCTTTGCTGGTGAGTCAATGGCTCGCAATAAGTACACCTACTATGCAAGCCAAGCTCGCAAAGATGGCTATGTTCAGATTTCAAATCTTTTTGAAGAGACCGCTCACAACGAGATGGCTCACGCAAAAATTTGGTTCAAACTGCTACATGATGGCGTACCAGAGACGGCCGCGGCGCTTGCCGATGCGGCAGCTGGCGAGAACTATGAGTGGACCGACATGTATGCCGGTTTTGCAGTTACTGCGCGCGAAGAAGGCTTCGACAAAATCGCTGATCTCTTTGATGGCGTAGCGGCAATTGAAAAGTTGCACGAGGAGCGTTATCGCGCACTGCTCAGCAACGTAGAGAACAAGCATGTTTTCGCTAAGCCTGAGGTTGTTGTATGGCGCTGCTCGAATTGTGGGCACCTTCATGTAGGCAAAGAGGCTCCAGAGACGTGCCCTGTTTGTGATCACCCACAAGCGCACTTTGAGTTGATTGCTCAGAATTACTAGGCTTAAACTGAAACACAAGCCAATCATTTTTTATGATTATTTTGAAGCATCTCTGAGAGGAGACCATAGGATGAAAAATGAAAACGAGTTTGAGGATCTGAAACAGCGCGCTCTTTCAGAGAATGAAGATACCTATGGGGAAGAGGTTCGTCAAAAATATGGCGATAGCGTTGTAGAAAAAGCAAATGAGAAGTTTAAAGGCATGACTTCTCAACAATATATGGATGCGGCAGAACTTTCTGAAGCTATTAACCAAGCACTTGCGGAAGCGGTTGCCTCAGGTGACGCGATGGGCGAGGCGGCACGCAGGTGTTGCGCGCTGCACCAAGAGTGGCTCAACTATTTTTGGCCTGCGGGCATGTACTCGCCAGAAGCTCATT
>CALLZE010000210.1 GCA_937858655.1 uncultured Coriobacteriales bacterium | reverse complement strand
TGCACACGCTGCCCAGCGCCAAGGTCGCTTTTGCCATACGACTCTTTTTGTTTGCGCACTTCGCGCAACTGCTGGGAAAGAGCTTCTTGAGAGAGGCGCATGTTCAAAAATCCAGGACCGGCAATTTCAACCGCAGCAAAACTTGGCTCGCCTTCAAGGCGTCGCGCAACAATTTCGGCAATCTCACGCGGATTTTTCTTTGCTTCTTTTGAGATGCGCAGCGCAACAGTCGTTGCCCAATCACCATGCGACGCGTCACGCGGACGCTCAATGGCGGGGTCTGGGACAGAGCTAAGCTCAAGCTCCCCTTGCGCGATTGCGTCTTCAAGGGCAGCGGATACAAGTTTAGATACGGTGTTTTTCAACGACGTGCCTCTTTCATGCAGTATATTAATTGGTTTGAGTACTTTATAGCATACCGAATAACCCGGTTGAGGTGTATAAAAATACGCCAGTTATCCAGTTTTTTATCTATTTATGGTAGGGCTCATTACGAATAATGCGAAAAGCGCGATAAATCTGCTCCGCGAGTACAACACGCGCAAGGTTATGCGGGAGTGTGATGCGACCCAACGACATGCGCGTCATTGCTCGTGTGCGCACCTCGGGAGAAACGCCCAGCGAGCCCCCAATAATGAAGACAATATGCGACACTCCCTCATTCATCCGCTCACTCATAAACGACGCGATACCTTCGCTCGAAAAAGATGTGCCACCGATATCAAGCAAGATGACATGCGCCCGCTCAGGCAGAGCAGCGATAATGTCAGCTCCTTCCAGAGCGAGTGTCTTCTCATCACCAAAGCGCGCGGGGTCTCGATCAGGAATCTCGATAATTGAAACATCCGCATATGACTGCAGGCGCTTGAGATACTCCTCGAGCGCCTGCTTCCAAAACTGTTCTTTAAGTTTACCTACGGCAATAATCGAAATCTTCATACCGTAAGATTAGCAACTTTTTGTCACATATGCGAGTTTGTCCTCTTACTGAGTAAGACCCAAGCCCGATGCGTCTTGCTGCGTATTATATGAATTCTGCTGTGTTGATCCACTCTGAGTGTTCGTGCTACTTGACTGAACCGAGGTATCAGAAACAAGCGTCATCATAGCCGTTTTCTTCGCATCTCCACGATAGAAAGTAACCGAAACCTTATCTCCTACTTTGTGTGAGCGAACCGTTGTATACACATCCTCAGATGCCGAAATCTTTGTGCCATTTATCGCCGTAATGATGTCACCGCGCTTAAGACCAGCTTTTTCGGCAGGAGAACCGGTGGCGACGTACACCACATATGCGCCTTCATTGACAGGAAGATTATAGGTTTGCGCAACTTGCTCATCGATACTCTGGGCACTTACGCCCATGAAGGGATGCGAAGCCTTGCCCTTAGTGATGAGCTGATTGGCAATATCAACTGCCGTGTCAACAGGAATCGCGAATCCCACACCAGCACTCGAACCACTCGTTGAGCTGATGAGCGTATTGATGCCAATAAGCTGGCCGCTTTCGTTAACGAGAGCGCCGCCTGAGTTACCCGGATTTACCGCGG
>CALLZE010000209.1 GCA_937858655.1 uncultured Coriobacteriales bacterium | reverse complement strand
TTTGCATGCTTTCAGTGTTGTATCAGTAACACTTGTTGCACAAAATTTTCACCATGCGAAAAAGGTGATTAGTCGACGAACTTTTCAACCTCAACATCGTCGTCATGCTCGCCACAACCGCAGCCGCACTCTTCCTCAGAACCGTACATCTCCATGAGCGCCTTGTCAGCAGCAATCTTTGCCTCAACAAGCTTGCTGAACTTTGAAACAGCAATAATTGCGCATGCGAGAATGCCAACCCAGAAGATAATCTGGAAGAAGAACTGAATGAATGAACCGTAGTTATAAATCCACTGAAGCATAAAGACCATTCCTTTACTGAATATTATTTGAGCGAATAGTGAAAAAAGTACTTCTCCACTATATAACAACTTTCCACAAAACTCTTGTGTTCATCAAATCTCCGTCACTTTCGCGACTGCACAAGCTTAAGCGAGCGCTGGGTTTTCTCCCGCCTCAACCGCCTCGTGTTTGCGATCAAGCTTTCGCAGCTCTCGAATGACAAACGTCGTGGTCAAACATGTCGAAATCAAGTCGGAAATTGGTGCCGCAAACACAATCGCTATGAGTTGTTTGTCGGCTGACATCCCCATCGCATGAGCGATAAGCGGAGCACACAAAATAAGCGGGATCAGCAAAATTACCTGACGTGAAAGTGTTAAGATTGCTGACTTTGCTGGCTGACCCGTTGCTTGGAAATAATTCGATCCCACCATCTGAAAACCAATGATTGGCATCATGAGCAAATAGATGCGCAAGGCCTTTTGCGCCACGGCAACAACGTCTTTTTTCACGAGACCGAAGAGACTAATAATTGGCCCAGGGAATATTTCAAGGAGCGCCCAAAACGCCGTAAGGTAAACCGTTGATGCGACAGCCGCAAGTTTGAAAGCTTTTTTCACGCGGTCGTATTTGTGCGCACCATAGTTATAACCAATGATTGGCTGGGCTGACATCACCATACCCATGATAGGCATGACGAAGAACTGAGCCGACTTACTTACGACTCCCATTGCGGCAAGCGCTCCCGAAGATCCAATTGAGGTTTGCGCTCCGTGACGAGCAAGGCTCGAGTTCAGAACTACATTTACAACGCTGGCAGCAACCTGCATTGCAAATGAAGCGGTACCAAGCGCAATAATCGATCCCGAAAGGCTGAACGAAGGCACTAGGTTCTTAAGACGAAGTTTAAGAGGCGATTTTTTGCCGAGGAAATACTGCAAAACAATGATTGAGTTTACGCATTGGCCCGTAACCGTTGCAACGCCCGCACCCTTTACTCCCCAGCCAAGACGCATGATTAAAATATAATCGAGAATGATGTTGATAATCGCACCCGTAAGCATCGTTACCATCGCGCGTTTTGGACTACCCGTGGTACGAATAAAGTTATTCATACCAAAACCGATACACTGAAAAATCATGCCCGAAAAAATAATAGTCATGAAGTCAACGCCATAAGGCATAACCGCCGCTGATGCACCCGAAGCCGCAAGAATGGGGCGGATAAAAGTCAAACCTAAGACCGTCACGATAATCGACACAACAACCATCAAAAAGAGAGAGTTGCCCAAAATCTTTTCAGCGGTCTTGTAGTCTTTTTCGCCCAGTTTGATTGCCATGAGAGCATTACCGCCACCTCCGATGAGCATGCCAAATGCCATCATAAGAAGCATCGGAGGAAACGCAGCTGTCGCAGCAGCGATTCCGAGCTCGCCTACTCCATGACCAATAAAGATTGAGTCAACGATATTGTAGAGCGCGTTAACCAAAATTCCGATGGTCGCAGGGAGACCAAACTCCCACAGCAATTTACCAATATTCTCGGTGCCCATGCGCTCAGTTTTAGCTGCAGACCTATCTTGAGCGTCTAAAGTTTCTTCCATTCACATACCTTTCAAAACGGCGATAGACAGAAAACCCCTGGGCTCGCTGTATATTTGTTGTGAGTGATATTTTGCTGAAATAGCAGTTTGAATAGTGCTAGAAAACAAAAACATACCTAAAATCACCTATCAACTATACCACCATTAGACTGATGATTCTAGTGGCTACTCTCATCGAGCCTACTGTCTTTATGATGACAAATTAAATATTTTTCCTTAGGGCATGTGTTGGGAATTTCTATTGTGCCGTACAAGCCTAAACCCAAAAAAAGTTCCAGTCTGGGAGAAGAAACCCTGACCCGCACCGAGACAGGCCTCGACTGGGAAAAGAGTCACACACTAACTTATTTTTTTATGGGGCAAACAAATGAATTTAGGTGTAACCTGTACGACATACAGAATACAAAGCATTGCTGCAATTCTTTTTTGGGGGAAATCATGTCAAAAGGGGAAACGAGTATCCGCGCTAGTCATTTCTTAGCCCTTCTACTATTCATTGGATTGTTTTATCCTGCGCTCTCCAGTGCCAGCTATGGGGGAATTTCACTTAGCGCAACACATACGCCAACCGATGTTCGGACCCGCTGGCAACAAATCGGTCCTCGATTCGAGGGAAGCGTCTACAAGGTAAAGCCCAGTTGCGTATTCCCTTACGCTCCTGGAACACCAAAC
>CALLZE010000208.1 GCA_937858655.1 uncultured Coriobacteriales bacterium | reverse complement strand
AATGATGGTTGCTCACCCTTTTTGTACTTCACAAGAGGCGTCACAAGGTTCGTATTCGCAGGAATGCACTCAGGCGATGAGTACCCTGGAACCAAGAGATATTCGCTAAAGGTGTGAGATGGTTCATCAAAATAGTAAGCCATGTGTCAATTTCCTCCTGAGTGTCTCGAATTTTAGTATTACTATAATACACCACGAAATCATGCAGCGAACTGAATACGGCTATACCTCAATATGTTTTCCCTCTTTTGCTGTGAAACATCTATGAAAGAGTAAATTTTCTGCTACCTTTACTAAGGAATATAAACCAAACCACAGGAGGAACAGTGCGCAAGAAATTATTTATCATTACAGCACTCGCATTAAGCTTGTGCTGCCTCGGTGTCCTGGCGGGCTGCGGCAATAAACCTAAAATTGAAAATCCTGACGAAATTGTAAATGCTGTTGACGACCCAACAGCCGCCCAGCAAAACACGGCAGCTGAGACAACAACGCTACCAACCGTTGATAAACTTGAAATCAAGGATATCAAAAAAGGTACGGGAAAAAAGGCTGAAACAGGAGACAACCTCTCTGTTGTCTACAAAGGCATGTTTACCGATGGAAAAACCTTTGATTCAAACTCAAAGGATAATCCTTTCAAATTCCAACTTGGCACAGGCGAAGTAATCGAAGGATGGGATCAAGGCATGCAAGGCATGCAGGTTGGCGGTAAACGCAAACTCACCATTCCCGCGAGCCTTGGCTATGGCGATCAACCTAATGGCACAATTCCAGGCGGTTCAACTCTTGTATTTGAAGTTGAACTCTTGAGCATCAACTAAATCAACATAACAGGCTGCATTAAAAAGAGCGACGTTTTGTCGCTCTTTTTATTTACTATATTGACACGTCTTCATCGCGGCCGTACCATATATAGAACCTGCGGTCATCAATACCACAAGATATTGCGTTAAAAGGGAAGCTTGTCCAGTTCACCCGAATGATTCAAGCGCTGCCCCCGCATCTGTAGGTGCTAGTTTAGAGCACAAACCACTGGATCGTCTTCGATCTGGGAAGGAGCTCTAAACGCCATGCACAAGCCAGAAGACCTGCCGCAAGTACTATACGCCACACGGGCGGGGTGTCCCGAGACATGGTTGCTCTTTGTCTGATTTCGTACGCGAAAATCGGCATTTCAATCATCTCTGCGCCCTCCGTAACACTTTTGGAGGAAGCAATGACAAGTAACGACAATCAAGAACGCATCGCCATTAAGCTGAGCGCGCCAAATACGCTGCTTACACGAGACGGGAAAAAGGTTCCCTTTGATGCCCAGCGCATCGCACGCGCCATCGAGCGAGCAGGTATTGCAACGGGAGAAGTCGATGCCGAAGAGGCGCAACTCCTGACCGCTCAAGTACTCAAGGTCCTCAAGCACAAAAAGGCCGACCGACCTGCCTCAGCAATCGAGCTTGAAGAAATTCAAGACATCGTCGAGCAGGTGCTCATATCTGCAAACCATTTCGAGACGGCTCGCGCTTACATCCTCTATCGCGAGAGCAGAGCTCGCATGCGAAAAGACACAAAAACATACGTTGAAGTAGAGTCATCAGTCAACGAATACCTCAACCAAAATGACTGGCGCGTCAACGCGAACGCAAATCAGGGTTACTCGCTTGGCGGACTCAATCTCAATGTTTCGGGAAAAGTTATTGCCAACTACTGGCTTAGCCATGTCTATCCTCCCGAGGTGGGAGCCGCGCATCGCAACGGAGACATGCACATCCACGATCTCGACATGCTCACGGGGTATTGCGCAGGCTGGTCGCTTCGTACGCTCATTACTGAAGGATTCAATGGTGTCCCTGGAAAAGTTGAGTCCGGGCCCGCTAAGCACCTCCGAAGCGCCGTGGGTCAAATTGTCAATTTTCTGGGTACGCTGCAAAATGAATGGGCGGGAGCACAAGCCTTCTCATCTTTCGACACCTATCTTGCCCCGTTTATTCGCCTCGACAACCTCGACTACGATGAAGTAAAACAATCTATTCAGGAGCTTGTCTACAACCTCAATGTGCCTTCACGCTGGGGCACCCAAACGCCCTTCACCAATCTTACTTTTGATTGGACGTGCCCCGATGACCTCAAAGATGAATATCCCATCATCGGTGGTGTGCCATGCGAGTTTACCTACGGCGTGTTGCAGGCAGAAATGGACATGATTAATCGCGCTTATATCGAAGTCATGACTGAGGGCGACGCAAAAGGGCGCGTCTTCACCTTTCCGATCCCCACCTACAACATCACCCCAGAATTTCCATGGGAGTCTGAAAATGCACAGCTTCTCTTTGAAATGACCGCAAAATATGGCCTTCCCTACTTCCAAAACTTCCTCAACTCAGACCTTTCACCTCACATGGTTCGGTCAATGTGCTGCCGTCTTCAACTTGACTTAACCGAGTTGCTTAAGCGCGGCAATGGACTTTTTGGCTCAGCTGAGCAAACAGGATCTGTAGGCGTTGTTACCATAAACTGTGCCCGCTTAGGCTATCTCTACAAAGGCCAGAGTGAGGCGCTCTATACTCAACTCGACACCTTACTCGAATACGCACGCACAAGCCTCGAGCTCAAGCGCAAACTCATTTCGCGCCTCATTGATAACGGGCTTTTCCCCTACACCAAGCGCTATTTGGGCACACTGCGCAATCACTTCTCAACCGTTGGCGTCAATGGCGTTAACGAGATGATTCGAAACTATTTCGATGATGAATTTGACATCACTGACGAGCGCGGAAAGAATTTTGCAGTCGAATTTCTCGACCATATTCGTGCGAGAATGGTCGAGTTCCAAGAAGAAACAGGGCACCTCTACAATCTTGAAGCA
>CALLZE010000207.1 GCA_937858655.1 uncultured Coriobacteriales bacterium | reverse complement strand
TGCTCTTCCGATCTAGGTGCCTCCCACGTGATCACACTCAATCAAATACACTTTATCGGCGCCACATTGTGCCGCTTCAAAGGCGGCCATATAGCCGCCTGGTCCTGCTCCCAAAATTGCAACACTTTTTCCCATGCGTTGGTCCTTTCTAGCGAATCCCTGCTTCGCGCAAAATGCGCGTTCCCGTTGCTATGTCACCCATAGGCATTATGTGGATTCCGTCAACCACTTCCCTTAATATGCGCGACTGCTCCACGGCGATGGCGACTGACTCCTCAAAAGGGTCGCCCGCGTGAGCAATGCGCGATGACACGTGTTCCGGAATCATCATGCCTGCAAGTTTGTTGTTGATAAACGAAATAACCTTTTCAGATTTGAGCAAAATAACACCCGCGATGACCTTTGCCCCGAGCTCTTGAATCTCTTCAACACGGCGCGCGAACAGGTCAACATCCATGCATGCTTGCGTCTGAAAGAACAAGGCGCCCGCATCAACCTTTTGAGCAATACGGCGCTTTTGTATCTCCCACGGCTCAGCCTCAGGAAATGCGGCAGCTCCGATATAAAAATCAGTTGCGCCGTTGAGTTGAGCGCCATTCATATCGAGACCCTCGTTGAGCGAGGTTGCCACTTCAATGAGTTGCGTTGAGTCTAGATCGAACACTGCTTTTGCCTGAGGGTGGTCACCAAAGTGCGGATTGTCCCCTGTTACCGCGAGAAAATTATGGAGTCCGTACGTCGCTGCCGCAAGCAAGTCTGATTGCAGCGCAAGACGATTTCGGTCGCGACACGTCTGTTGGAAAATTGCCTCAACGCCCTTTTCTTGCGCCATACGCGACGCCGCAAGTGAGCTGAGGTGAAGCGTTGCGCCCTGATTATCAGTAATATTGACCGCATCAGCCACCGGTGCAAATGCCTCAACGTCGGCAAGCATCTTCGAGCAGTCAGCGCCTCGTGGAGGTGCAACCTCACCCGTAACGACGAACTGTCCTGCTTCAAGTTTTTGGCGCAGAGTGCTCATGAGCGCTCCCCACCCTCGGATGTCGACGCGTGATGATGCTCCTGATATTTTCTGCGCATTGAAATATGGCCTGGCTTGATTTTGACCCCAAAATTTTTGGGAGAAAGCGCTTCGCCGCATGGGCGATGCTGCGCTTCAAGTTTTTCGATAATGCGTACATGCGTGCAGCGCCTATCAGGAATCACTTCACACATACCATCCCACATACCACCGCAGGGACCATTCAATAGTCCCTTTGGACACTGTGTTACCGGACAAATGCCCGCTGTTAGTGCAAGCACGCAGTCGCCACATGTTTGGCAGCGCTCTTCAAATTCGCCGTGTCGAATAACGTTGCCCAAAAATGAGCTATCCAGCGCAGGAAATACGGGGCACGAGAGAGCGTCAGCCACCGTTTGAACACCCGCGCCGCACGAAAAGACGACCACAGCATCAACGGACGCGAGCTCGTCTTTGTGTTTACGCAACAAAAGTTTGGTGCCGCCAGAATGACAGGTCACTTCGCTTATCGCGATGCCCTCAATCTCAAAACCAGCAGCCGCGAAACGCTGGGCAGCAGCCGTAACTTCAGGCTCACCACCGGTGCCCGCAGCCGTGGCGCATTGGCCGCATCCAATCAGGAATATGCGGTGCGCTTCAACGCTGCGAAGATAATCCAGCACAACGTCAAACTCTTTTGGCTGCGTAATAATCACGTTAGTTCTTCTTTTCGTTTATAAACGCTTCAACAACTGCCACGCATTGGGGCGCATCGCCCGAGTAAAGCGCGCCAATCGAATCAGCCCACTCTTTAGTGACTACGGCGCCGCCCACTTCAACGCCGACTTCAGGGCATGCCTGTTCAAGCAGCTTCTTCGCTTCTTCCATCGCGGGAAGCGTTGTCGTCATCAGCGCGGACAGGCACACTACGTCGGCCGTGCGCGCCGCTTCAACAATATCAGAGGCATCCACATCTACACCAAGGTCGACAACCTCAAATCCCTGTGACTCAAGGAGCGAAATACAAATGTCTTTGCCGATTGAGTGGATGTCTCCCTTGACGGTCGCAAAGACGACGTTGCCTTTACTCGTGGCGAGCGCGTCGGCCTCGCTCAAGTACGACTTAGCCTGCTTGACGCCCGCCTTCATCGCGTCTGCGGCTACCATGAGTTGAGGGAGAAAGACCTCACCACGGCCAAACTTATCGCCGAGCACATTAATAGCGGGAGTGAGCACATCACCAATAACTTGCGCAGGCGTGAGGCCGTCACCGATGAGCTCGTCAACCCAGTGAGGGGCGCCTTGCGCGTCACCGCGCGCAATTGCTTTGCGCAGTTCAACCTCGGGGTCGAGCTTTTCTGCGGGCACGTGCTCCTCAGCTGAATCCTCTTCGGCGGCAGAGACGCTCCGTTCAAAAGCCTGTTTGAGCGACTCATCAAATTCGTAGCGTGCCTGCTGGGCAAAATCTTTGCCCTCAACGCGAGCAGCATTTATTGCCGCGCGCGCGTCTGCCACGATTTCATCATTTGGGTTAACAATAGCGGCGTCCAAACCAATACCGGCCGCGGCGGTCAAGAATCCCGCGTTGAGCAAGGGTCGCATGGGCAATCCATGGCTTACGTTGCTCACGCCAAGCACGGTGAACAATCCTAGTTCTTGTTTAACGCGACGCGTTGTCTCAAGCGTAATTTCTGGCGCGTCCTTGTCGGCTGCTGCCGTCATAACGAGTGAGTCAACAAGCAAATCGCGGCGGTCAATACGCATACCCTCCGCGATGGCGCATACCTTTTTGACGAGTTCAAGTCTCCCCTCGGGCGTTGCGGGAATACCCTGCTCGTCAAGCGGAAGCACAATGAGCGCTGCGCCATATTTTTGCGCCAACGGAAGCACGCTCTCATAAGAACGGACTTCAGCGTTCACACTATTTATTAATGCCTTGCCTGGATAGCGTTTGAGGGCGTCCTCAAGAGCTGCCACATCAGTCGTATCAATTACAAGAGGAATGTCAGCCACGCTTGCGGCAACAAGGGCCGCCTCGCTC
>CALLZE010000206.1 GCA_937858655.1 uncultured Coriobacteriales bacterium | reverse complement strand
GTCTGTGCACGAAACATCGTAACCCTCTATAATTTTGATTACAGTTATAAAACTCGACCGCAAGCCATGCAAGGCATAGCCAAACAAGCTGTGCTCGTGAATGGCTTTTATTTTGCGGCCATTGTGATTGGAGCACTCCTGTAATGACGCGCGCAAAAGGCACTTTACCCGACGCAGATACCATCTCGCCTGACGAGAAAAAAGAACTCGTCTATGACGTATTTCAAAATATTAGTGATACCTATGACAAAGCAAATGATGTGATTAGCTTTGGCATGCACCGTCTTTGGAAAGGCGCGATGATAAAAGATATTGTGTCGCATCAGCCTCATGACATCTTAGATGTTGCGAGCGGCACGGGAGATATCGCCCTATGGATTGCGGAAAAAAATCCACAAGCTCATATTGTGGGAAGCGACCTCAGCGAAAATATGCTGGCCGTTGCCGAAAAGCGCCGCCAACAACTGGGCCTCAAAAACGTATCGTTCAGTTGTCAAAACGCTATGCAACTCGGTTTTGAAGATAACTCTTTTGACTGCGTTGTCGTGTCGTTTGGTTTGCGCAATATGCCCAACTATCGCCAGGTTGTGTCAGAAATGATTCGCGTTTTGCGTCCAGGCGGTCACTTTTATTGCATCGATTCATCGTGGCCGACCAACCCTATAATTAAGCCTTTCTTTGGCCTTTACTTCAGCCACATCATGCCCTTTTTGGGAAACCTCGTGGCTAAAGCGCCCGAAGAGTACCGTTGGCTCAATGAGTCTACGAAGGCATTTTTGACCAAGGATGCGCTCGCTGCCATGATGAAAGAATGCGGACTAAAAGACGTGGCATACAAAAGTCACATGTTCGGCGGTGCCGCAACACACCACGGCGTGAAAGCCTAGCCCAAATCAGCACGCTCAAATAAAAGCAAGGTGTTTAAAGCACGCAACGTGAACGTATGGCCCGATTCTCCAAAAGCCCTATGTAATCCGGCTTGGTTCTCGGGGCTCATCGGCCAAGGAACCCTTATGGCAATAGCCCCAAAAGCATCCATCCAAGAGAGATCGCCTGCAAAAAGTTCATGCTCAAAGCCTGCAATATTTACTTTCAAGAGATTTTCCCCATCGGGCGATAAGTGATTATCCGCGACTATTTGATTAAGTGAAATTGTCTGTATAGTGTGATAGTCAGCGTCAACAGTATCGTACGCAATAAAGTCTTGCTCATTTTCTGGCCGAATAGACTGAAATACATAACCCCATTCTCCCCCGCGATTATAACACCCTACCGCTTGTTCCGGAAAAGGAGTAACCACCCGTTGAAGTGGAAGAATCTTTGGGATTTTTTTGTGTTTTATACAAGGGTGCGAAAATTGTCTGGCTCAGGCTCATAGGCATACACAACGCTTTCTTTATGGCTCAAGCTCAACTGAATAGATGAAAACCCAACATATGCCCCAACGTCAACAATCGCTTTTGGCGAAAAAGAAACGGGAAGCACATAAGGCTCATTGACGACAATATCCAACAACTGATCACCATCAGTTGTCGACGGTCTTAACTTTATCCCATAACGTCGAATCCAAGATAGGGCAGTGCGCCTTTGGTCATCATACAGTAGACGCGCAAAAATACGTTGAAGAACTCCATACTCCAAACCCATAGAATCTCCTTAGCTAAGCATCTTTCTCCGCAGCTTATTCAATAGGATTTCAATATCGCTCTTTTGTGGGACAAGCATCGCCCTCAGGGTGAGTCCTGTGCCATTACGCGTCTTTACTACAATCACAAGAGAATAACACATATAGGTAATGGTCGAAGCAAAAGCAGCACCCAAAGCACCGTACTTTGGAATTATCACAATATTAACAACTATGTTAAGAAATACCATGGTGCTCGATAAGCGCCAATACAGTGTTTCTCGAGCAAAAAGAAGCGTACTAGGTATTTCCGCAATACTGGTAGCAATTGCTCCCGGCAAAAGACAAAATGTTAAGGCAAGCGAAGCGTTGAACGCTTTTCCAAAAAGCAGGGGCACAACGACCGGAAGCGCCACAATATATAGCACCACAATGACGATGTTGAGCAAAACATTCAGACGTGACAGTACCGCCGTTCGAAGTTCTTGCTCGCGCTCAGGATAGCCCGAAATCTCCGCAAAAAAAGCCGAGCTAATAATGACGGGAACATACCGAACGACTTCCGCAAAACTTACAGCAACCGAGTACAGGCCGACCTGAGCAGAAGTTGAGAGCCATCCCAAAATCAGTATGTCTTGACGCAAATGAAGGAAATTGGCTACGTCGATGAGATAAGCCTTGAATGAATAGCGAATCATCATTTTGAAGTCGGGCCAGCTCCACGCCCTCACGCTGGTAATATGAGGGTCGAAGCACCACAAAACAATGATGCCCGCGGCCTGCGAAAGAGCCGCAAGGAAAAGCATATCAACGACACGTACCGTCCCAAGAAGCGCAACAAGTCCGGTGCCGATAACTAGCACGGCAGACTGAACTATCGTGGCTATACCTTGCGGCTTTAATCCGTGCTCGCCAATGAGCACGGCATTGATCCACCCAAACAACATCGTTGTCACAAAAAGAACAACTGAGGCCACGAAAAGAGGCAGTGAATAACTAAGCTGTCCCCTAAAAGGGCTTATTAAAAAGATTAACGTCACCGCAATGCTAATGAGCGTCATGGGGAGCATAAGGACAATGCTATTGGCAAAAGCGGTCTGAGGCGAAATCTTTTTCTTAGCAACAAAATACACGTTTGATGTTGGTAATCCCAAATTCAAAACGATGGCAAGGATGCCGATAAACTGCTGAATAAGCGCATATTGGCCTTTTCCGAGCGGACCCAAGGCACGCGCCAGAAGAATGCTGAACACGAAATTTGCGACAACACTTACCCCGCGCGCAATCGCACCCCAGGCGATGGATTTCCCCAGTTTGCCGGACTGGCCGCCGGTGTCCTCAGCAAGTTCTTTGTCGTTCTCTTCCATGATGCCGAGACCGCCTGGCTCAATTTCGGGAGTATACACCATGGGCACAACCGTATTATGTTCATCATGCAACTGTTGGACTGTCACGAATTCGAGGTCTTCGTCTTTAAGAGCATCAAGGAGCTCGCCAAGTCGCTCGTTTGCAAGGTTCGTCCATGAATGCATCAAGACCACGGTAGGGTTGTAGGTTCTTAATCCACGCCGCAGGGCGTTTAACGCATGCTCAAACGATGCATCTTCATGCCAATCAAAAGTATCGACATTCCAATGAATATGCTCGTAGCCCTGAGCTTTGAGCATGGTTTTTATACCGCTATCCCAGCCCCCTGCATTTTGAGGACAACGAAAAAACGGACGAGAGCTCACACCTGTCGCATTCTTAATTGCCTCTTCCGCTGCTGCGATGTCGGAAAGACATTGCGCCTCGGGAGTATCGATAAGGCGGATATGTGAATAGGTGTGATTCCCAAGCGTATGACCTTCATCAACAATACGACGGGCCAGTTGAGGATAGGCTTCTACCCATGCCCCTTGAACGAAAAAAGTTGCTTTAATATTGCGGCGCAACAACTCATCAAGAATGGCTGAACCATCAAATTCTGCGTGCTGCTTTATCTCTGCCTGTTCTGGAGGCTCAACATCAAAGGTGAGCGCAATCCGGTGCTGGCGCGACGGGTGCTTTTTCATGGTCACTTCACTTCATTTTGATGGGCATCAGATTCATGACCACGACGTCTGCGCGAAAGCAGCGCTGCATAAAGAGGACGAACGACTTTTCCCAGACCATGAATAACCGCACTCAGTAGTTTTGCCGCCGAATGACCAAACAGTTTTTCGGCGCGCGTAATCAAGCCTTGCCGTTGATGAAAAATCGCAACGTCATTTTTAGTACGCTCTATAGCCGCTCGGGCATGGGCACTATGCTCATCGCTCAAACGGCCGCTTTCAATGAGGGCTTGATAGATTCCGATGCATGACTCTGCGACACGGTCAAAATCTGCCGTCATTTGAGAATCGCTGACCGTATAATAAGCCAACGTTTCTGGAATAAACTGGCATGTTGCACCCTCAAGAAAACAATCAAACCAAAAACAAACATCCTCACAGTAAACCGAGGGATTAATGTGCCCCACTTTGTGGTAAATGTCAGCAGAATAAAGCGCAATCGTAAAGATATGCACAAATTCGAAAAGGTCATCTATAGTAAATTCCTGAGGATGGTCGTAACGGCTTCCCTTGCGAGCAGGCGACGTCTTTCCATCTGGCAAACGGTTAATGCCATTGCAGCAATAAATATCGTGTCCTGGATACGTCAAAATGGCATTGTTCATGCGCTCAAGATACTCAGGCATCAGCTCATCATCAGCATCAAAGCGCACAAAATATGTGCCGCGCGCATGCTGAGCGCTCGTGTCACGGGCTGCTCCACACCCTGCATTTTCTTGATTAATAAGCCGAATACGACCGCGCGACTGAGGAAGCGCGCAGTAGCGCTCAACGACCGCCGCGGTACCATCATGTGAGCCATCGTTAGTAATAACTAGTTCCCAGTCGCTCATCGTTTGAGCCAAAACTGACTCAATTGCACGACCAATAAAAGACTCGGCGTTATATGCTGGCATGAGAAAAGAAAACCGAGGTTTATTATTCATGCGACTTTCTTTCCTCCTTTTTTCGTGCCAATGCTATTCGTAGAGGGTCAATAGGTTTTTTCATCCAGTAAGCAATACCATAAACAATTTTAGCGAGAGAAGCTGGGAGATACTTATGTAGCCTTGCATAGAAACGAGCACTTTGAAATGCAAGTTCCTCGTTTACGGAGCTCATTTCAAAGTAGGCTTGTTTCGTCCGCTCTAAATAATGACAGCGACCTTGCACGAGTATACGCCTTTGCTCTTCGCTTAATAAATGAGGTGAAGAAAGAGCATCGTCGATACTTTCAACAAAAGAAGCATACGAAAGAGTCTGGTCAGCATTCATCTGGCTCTTTAGACCTTTGGTATATAAATACAAAACCTGCGGCGTATAAAAATGTCGCGCGCCAGCAAGAAAGGCTCGTACCCAAAAATCAAAATCTTCCGCCCGAAAACCTTCGCGATATCCACCCGTTTTCTTTATCAAATCACGAGAAACAGCTGAACCACAACTCAAAATATAAGGCTCCTCCATAATGTCACTTAAATCCAATGACGTCTCGCCTTTAAAACGAGGTGAAGATACATAGGGTCTCTGAGAAAAGATCTTTCCCTCTGAATCGTAAGTTGTGAGAAATCCATTGCATGAGTAAAAATCATATCGAGGATTATTTATTATGCAGCGTTTCATAACGCTCAATAGATGTTCATCCATCACATCATCGGCATCAAAATTCATCAGAAAGTGGCCACTTGACAACTCTTGGGCTCGATGTCGAGCAGCGCCAACCCCTAAGTTCTTTTGCGAAACCACGCGAAAACGGTCATCCTTCAATGCGTACTTCTCAAGAATTTCTAACGTTCCGTCAGTTGAACCATCATCAACCGCAATCAGTTCCCAGTCATCAAAATCTTGCACCAATACCGAGTCAAGAGCGCGCGCTACCGTATCCTGCGCATTATATGCAGGAAAGAGTATCGAGAAATAAGGGGTATCTTGATTCATTCCCATGCTTTCTTCACTCAGTTATCTCAGTAAGTCGTTATAATTATCCCATGAATACTTCAAGAAATAAGATACTTTCACCACTTGTGAGCATCATCGTCCCTCTCTATAATCAAGAACTTTTTATCCAAAAATGTCTCAGTAGTTTAACGGGACAGTCCTATGACAATCTTGAAATTATTGTAATCAATGATGGATCTGCAGATTCCTCGCTTTTGCTTGCGCAGGAATGCGCCCAAGAAGACAGCCGAATCAAGCTCATAAGCCAAGAAAATGCAGGCGTGTCTTCAGCGCGCAATAAAGGACTTGAGCTCGCAACGGGGCAACTTGTCATGTTTGTTGACGCCGATGATTGGCTTGAGCCCTCGTGTGTCGCTGAGGTGGTTGAAGCTTGGCTTGATGCTTCGCGTGAAACAGAAAACGCCGTGGCAATCCGATTTGGCCACTTGCGCGGGACTGAACCAATCGTCCCCGAGGAGCGTCTGATGAGTGGGCGTGAGAGCTTTATTCATCTTTTGAGGGAGTACGATGTCTGCGCGAGCAGCATCTGGGCGCTCCTAATTCCCCGGTCTTTTATTAATGAGCATACGCTCACGTTTAACAACGAAATCAACCGATCGGAAGATGTTCTTTTCTTAGCTGAACTTTATAAGTGCGGATGCTCTGTCACCCATTATGCTGAGGCACTTTACAACTATCGAATAGGCGATGGTCTCGGCTCGCAACTCTACCCCCATGCCCTCGCGAAAGCTGATCTTTTTTACCGCACGCTCAAAGATGACTCCTCGACCGGCTCACCACTCGATGAACTTGAGAATGAGGCGCTTGTCCACTATATGGCGCGCTTTTACATTTTGAGCATGTGCATCGAAGCTAACCAAACCAAGAATCGTCGAGGCACCGTTGAGCGCGCTCTTGAACTACCAACGCTTCTAAGGGTCATGAAGCAAGCCGCCGCCCTAAAAGACCTTCCCCCCTGGGCAAGAATAATCGCAAAAAGTATAATGCGAAACAATAAACGGGCAGTCAGTTTCTATCTCGCTGCCATTGAAAAGAGCTTGCTTGCCTAAGTCGAACGCGGCAAGTGCGCCTCGTGACAACTTATTTGAAACGAGCGCGCAGTTCTTCGGCGAGATCCTGAGGCGTGATTCCATGGCGCGCGCAATTAACTAGCGTGTGGTAGAGTAGGTCGCCCACTTCATAGCGCAGGTGATCTTTATCGCCATCCTTGCTGGCCATGACAACCTCGGCCGATTCCTCACCAATTTTCTTGAGCACCTTATCTTCATGAGCATTGAGCAAATAGGCTGTATAGCTTTTTTCAGGGTCTGCCGTTTTACGATCTAAAATGGTCGCCCAAAGCGTGTCAACTACTTCACCAAACTCCGACTGATAACTCATATTTCTTAATCTCCTTCAATACTTAACGAGCGATAAAAACAACTACGAGCACCCGTGTGGCACGCCACACCATCTCCTTTGACAGATGCCTGAAGAAGGAGAGTGTCGCCATCACAATCAATAGAAACACGCGAGACGCGCACTATGTTGCCGCTCGATTCACCTTTGAGCCAGTACGATTGGCGTGAACGTGAGAAAAACCACGCGCGTCCCTCTTTAAGTGTTCGACGCAGAGATTCTTTGTCCATGTAGGCCATCATAAGCACGGCACCATCATTCTCATCCTGCACAATAGCCGGTATTAAGCCGTGCTCGTCAAATGTTAGTGCGCTCGGATCAAGATTCTGTTGATTAAAACTTTCACTCATGTTTTACTCCGGAATTCTGACACATATGCCCTCACGAGCTAGTGCCTGTTTTACTTCGAGAACGCTTAACTCACCAAAATGAAATACTGAAGCCGCTAAAACCGCATCAGCATCGGCCTCAAGTATCACCTCGGCGAAATCGTCCAGTTTACCAGCCCCTCCACTTGCGATGACCGGCACCGATACCGCACTCGTGACAGCGCGCGTCAAGTCAATGTCGAATCCCTCTTTGACGCCATCGCAATCCATGCTCGTGAGCAAGATCTCACCCGCCCCCAAGCGCGTAGCTTCCCGTGCCCACTGGAGAGCGTCAAGACCCGTGTTCTTGCGGCCTCCCGCAACAAACGCTTCCCAACGCGCAGGATGAGAGCCAGGAACTTTACGCGCGTCGATGGCCACTACAATGCACTGAGAGCCAAAGAGCGCACTCGTTTGCGCAACAATCTGCGGGTTCTTCAAAGCCGCGCTATTGAGCGAGATTTTATCCGCTCCCTGAGCAAGCATCGCTCGCATATCAGCAACGCTTCGCATACCACCGCCAACGGTGTAAGGAATAAAGCATTGCTCACTCGTTCGAGCCGCGACTTCAAGCATAGCGGGCCGGGCATCACTCGTTGCCGTGATATCGAGAAACACGACCTCGTCTGCTCCGGCCTTATCGTAGGCTGCCGCCATCTCAACGGGATCTCCCGCGTCGCGCAAATCGACGAAGTTGACCCCTTTGACAACGCGTCCATCGGTCACATCAAGACAGGGTATGACACGCTTTGCGAGCATTAATAATTCCCTTCGAGCGTCGCGATTGCATCGTGCAAGTTAAAGGCGCCTTCGTACAGAGCGCGACCCGTAATAACTCCCTCAAAAATTTCATCGCCAGCGATATGAATCTGCTCGAAATCAAGGAGCGATGAAATACCTCCACTTACAATAACGGGAAATCCGGCCGCTGCCGCCACGTTTTTATAGAGATTAATATCAATACCTGTTTGCATACCATCACGCGAAATGTCGGTATACACCAAATGACGCAAGCCTTGTCGCGCAAGAGTGCTCACCAATTCGAGAGCATCGAGTGTGCTCTCCTCAACCCAGCCTTGCGTTGCCACCTTACCACCACGCGCGTCAACACCCGCAACAAGACGCTCGGGCCCAAATTCGCTCACGAGCGCCTGCACAAAGTCAAAATCATGGGCGAGTTTCGTGCCCAGCACAACACGCGCAACGCCAGCATCGAACAGTCTCTGCGCAACCTCACGACTGCGCACGCCCCCGCCCATTTCAATGGGGATGTCAATCTCTCGCGCAATACGCGCGATTATATCGATGTTAAGCGGATTGCCCGTTTTGGCGCCATCAAGATCGACAATATGGAGCAACGCCGCACCCGCTTGAGCAAACGCGGCAGCTTGATGAAGCGGATCGCTGTCATACACCGTCACGCAATCATAGTTTCCTTGCGCTAAGCGCACAACTTGCCCTTGGTACAAATCAATTGCTGGAATTACATGCATATCTCAGTACTCCCCTTTTGACACAACCTCAGCAAAATTCGACAACATCTTGAGGCCTATCGTTGATGATTTTTCTGGATGAAACTGCACGCCAAAGATATTTCCTTTCTGCAAAGCACTCACAAACTCGATACCATAATCGGTGCGAGCTATACTTTCTGCTGGATTCTCAAGAGCGCAGTAATATGAGTGAACAAAATATACGCTTCCCTCAGCAGGTATACCTTCAAAAAGTGACGAGCGCGCCGCTGAGAAGTCCAACGTGTTCCAGCCAATATGAGGAACCTTGATTCCCACATCTTGAGGAAAGGGTCGACAGGTACCCGCCACGAGGCCAAGCCCTTCATGCTCACCGAATTCAAGGCTTTTATCGAGCAACAGTTGCATACCCAAACATATCCCGAGAAGAGGAACTCCCGCTAGCGCCCTCTGAGTGATAAGTTCGCTCAATCCCCCCCTGTCTAGGCTCGCTTTCGCATCACCAAATGCGCCCACCCCAGGAAGCACCAGACCATCCGCTTCCGCAATCAGCTTCGGATCTCCCGAAACGCGCACATCGAGATCATGGGCCACAGCATGCTCGAAGCCCTTTTGAACGCTACGCAAGTTGCCCCGGCCATAATCGATGATGACAATCATAGGGCACCCTTTGTTGAGGGCACACCAAGTATGCGAGCATCTTGAGCTACCGCAATACGCAGCGCGCGTGCGACCGCTTTGAAAGAAGCCTCTATGATATGATGGCTGTTCCGCCCCTGCAATTCGTAGATATGAAGCGTCAGACCGGCCGTTGACGCAAAGGCAATCCAAAACTCTTTGGCGAGACTCGTCTCAAACGTGCCAATAAATTCAAAGGGAACGTCAACCTCATAATGGCACTGACCGCGGCCGCTAATATCAATCGCTGCGAGAACGAGCGCTTCATCCATAGGCACGCAGGCGTCACCGAAACGCGTGATACCCGCCTTATCACCGAGCGCCTCTGCCACAACGCTTCCGAGCACCAGACCAACATCCTCGACCGTATGGTGGGCATCAACGTCCAAATCACCGCGGGCTTTCACCGACAAATCAAAGGTCGCGTGACGACCAAAGGCATCGAGCATATGATCGAAAAAGGGAATACCGGTATCGTTTGACGTTGTGCCACTCCCCCTTAAATTAATTGAAATATCAATGTCAGTTTCTTTTGTTGTGCGCTGTGCGCGCGCCGAATAGGTATCCATTGTTAACCCTTCTCAACTATCTCGCGAAGCGCTTTTAGGAATGCTTGGTTTTGCGAGGGCGTGCCAACAGAAACGCGTAAGCAATCGTCAAGCCCCTCTTCGCGCGATACGTCACGAATGAGAATAGAGTACTCATGATACAGCTCGCGCCAGACACGGGAGGCATGGGCGACGCGGAACAGAACGAAATTAGACTCCGAGTCAAAAACCGTTACACCCGCGATTTCCCGCATGGCTTCCATGAGTTTGTCTCGCTCAAAAACAAGTTCTTCAATAGCGTTTTCAAAAAGCGCCCGATCGCGAAAAACCACCTGCGCCGCCCACTGCGAAAACGCGCTCACTGAGTATGGCTGACGCACTTTTTTAAAGGTGTCAACAATCTCTGGGCTCGCAATCATATAACCCACACGGAGTGCCGCAAGCGAAAAAGCCTTAGAAAAAGTACGCAAAATGACGAGGTTATCGAAACGATCAAGCAGCGGGCGAACCGTCGCGCGAGAAAACTCAAAATAGGCCTCGTCAACACACACAAGCGCGTCTGTCGCTTTGAGCATATCCATCAAAAAGCTCTCACTCACAAGGTTTCCGGTGGGGTTATTAGGGTTAGCGATAATCACTAAATCTATATCGTTTTCTCCCAAGCGCGCCATGATTGCGTCTTCATCAAGGTCGAAATTTGCTGTGCGAGGAATAGAGACAATTTCGGTTCCCGTTACTTGCGCATCATTTTCATACATCGCAAAGGTGGGAGGAAAGTTCATGAACTTTCGCCCCTTGCCGCCCCACGTCAAAAAGAGGTTCATGATAATTTCGTCGCCGCCATTAGCGACGAGTACATTATCGACGTCGAGGCCATTTGCCTCAGCAATCAGGTCACGCAAGCGAGGCGCCGTCGCATCGGGATACCGATTAAACTGAAAGCGACTCAGATGGCTCGAGAGGCGCTCCTGTAACTCTCGCGGCATATTATAGGGATTCTCGTTCGCAGACATATTGATGTCAACGCGAATCTCTTTGGCATCATAAGGTATCAGTGCATCAAGCTCGCTTCGAGCAGCCCGTAAAGCACACATTAACACTCGCCCTCACTTTCAAATAATTCGTTTGCATCATTTGCATCCGCTTCAATGGCATCAAGAAAATCAAGGCGTAAGCTAACAGAACGCGCATGCGCCCAAAGCCCCTCGTGTTCGGCAATTGCCTCTACTGCTGGCGCGTCTTGCGCAAGGGCTTCGACTGAATAACTCAGCACACTGCTCTTCTTGATAAAATCATCCACGCTCAAGGGAGAAGAAAAACGCGCCGTACCACCCGTAGGCAACACATGGTTAGGACCCGCGACATAATCGCCGACCGCCTCAGGCGTCCAAGGTCCAAGGAAGATCGCGCCTGCGTTATGAATTTCTCCTAAGAGTTCAAAGGGGTGATCCATATGAATCTCGAGATGCTCGGGCGCTATGAAATCTGAGGCCGCAACCGCATCCACTTCATCAGCGCAAATGAGCGCAACACTATTGTTCTGAAGTGCCTCTAAAGTAATGTCTGCACGAGGTGTCTCCGCGAGAAGCATATCAAGAGCCTCTTCGACCAGCGGGATAAGCGATTCGTCCGTCGTGACCAAATACGTCGCTGCCCGGGGATCGTGTTCTGCTTGCGCCATCATATCAATAGCGACAAAAGCGGGGATGGCGGTTTCATCAGCCAAAATGAGCACCTCAGAAGGTCCCGCAATCATATCAATGCCCACATCACCGTTGACCAGTTTTTTGGCAGCAGCAACGTAGGCATTACCCGGCCCGACAATCTTATCTACAGCAGGTATAGTACGCGTACCATAAGCAAGCGCAGCAATCGCCTGAGCACCGCCGACCTTATA
>CALLZE010000205.1 GCA_937858655.1 uncultured Coriobacteriales bacterium | reverse complement strand
CACTCTTTCCCTACACGACGCTCTTCCGATCTTGGTTCAACAAATATGAGGAATATGTCTCCCGAGTCACGAGCGATGAAAGTGTTTTCAGGCGAAGCGTTTTGGAGCTTTTCTCCAATAAACTTGAGTAGTTCGTCGCCAAAACTCATGCCATACATATCATTGATTGACTTAAAACTATCAATATCTAAGACGCCAATGGCCCCTCCGTAGTACTCTTCTTTCACAATAATATCTGCGACGTAATCAACAAACTTTGAGCGATTCGGTAAGCTCGTGATGGGGTCAATAAAGGCGATATATTCAACTTCCTTTAGATTTTCTCGACGCGCGTTATAGAGAATGGCCACAATAATTAAAACAATTATGGCGACAGCGAGTGAGATAGGGGCCCAGTTGCCAAGAATGAGATTCTTTAAGTTGAGTGATGATGATGCTTGGGTCGGATCTGATATAAAAAGATTTCGCTCTTCGGTATCAAAGCTCACGATAGTTTTATTCATAATACGCACAAGGTTTTCATCTTGACGCTCTGATACACCAAAACTCAACTTATCAACTATGTTAGTGTATTCGCTTACCTTGATGTTTTTGTTTGCGGGGTTTTCTAGAATCGTGTCGGCCATCAGCGTTCCACAAAGCAGGCTGTCGAGTTCATCATTTTGCAGGGCTCTAACAGTCTCGTTGCGTGAAGCGTATTGAGTGTAGGTGTTGAGTGGTTGTTCTTTGCGAAGAAGGGGGATGGCCCATCTGAGTTGGTAGGGCACACCAATGGTGGGATGTTTAGCCGGTGTGTGATTCTTTTTGCTCAGTGATACAACAGGAATGCTAAGGAAGGATGCTGTTGAAATAATCTTTCCGTCAGTAGCAAAAGTTTCTTCAGGAGGAAGATACAAAGATACAATATCGGCTTCGCCTGCTTTTACTCCTTCTTCCGCCTCTTCTATGGATGAGTAGGCAACCCCTGTAAACTTCAAGCCAGTTTTGCTTGAAATCGTATTGAGCACACGACCGACTACGCCGTCAATTCCAGATGCTGAAAGATGTTTCTTGGTGGCCGTGTACTGGAAGGGCGCGAGATTGCTCACATAGGCCACGCGGAGCGTTGGAGCTTTGCGTAAATAGTTCATCTCCGCTTGGGTGAGGCGAGGTTCAGCAGAGTCTGAGGTTTCAAGATAACGCTTGTTTAGTGTTGAGTTGAATTCAGGGTTTCCGAGAAGTATTGAATTGATGGCACGGTTAAGTTTGCGAGAAAACTCGATATCCTTACCATTTGTCGCAAAGAAAAAATTTGATTCTTGAAGCTCATCAACGATTTTAAAATTTTCTTTATTAGAAATACACATGCTCTGGGCGACGATGATATCCGCCTTGCCCTTGAGGATGCCATTGAGAAGGCCGCGATTATCCTCAAAGTAAACGGGTTTATATGAATACCCATTGAGTTCGGCATCTTTTTGCACAATGCTTTCTGAGTTTGAGCCTTTTATTACACCTATCCGTTTGCCAGAGAATGATTTGTAGTCACGATACGCGAGTGTTGAATTGGGCAAAACGTAAAACGTTGTTCGCGTAGTGCCAGAAGGTGTGTCCATAAACATGAGCTGTTCGGCGCGCTCTTTAGTGTAGGAGACAGGCGCCATCACGTCGA
>CALLZE010000204.1 GCA_937858655.1 uncultured Coriobacteriales bacterium | reverse complement strand
AGACGGAACAAGATAAGGCTGGATAAGATAAGTCTTTATACCTTGCGCAATAGTAAATGCGAGGACAAAGAGCAGCGCGGTCTCGATGAGCCAGCGCAGCGTAGACGGTTCATTCTTTCCTACTTTTTTGCCTTCGGGCTTCTTCACTTTATTGCTCATCGTTATCCCCTAACAAATCCGGACGGCGTTCACGCGTGCGCTTTACAGCTTGCTCCGCGCGCCACGTATCAATAGCACCATGATTTCCCGACAAAAGGATGTCGGGAACAGTGAGCCCGCGAAAGTTTGCTGGTCGCGTATAGTGCGGATATTCAAGCAGCCCCGAGCTAAACGACTCATCGACTGCGCTCATTTCGTCTCCCAAAACGCCTGGTTGTAAGCGCGTAAGAGCATCAATAACCACCATAGCAGGCAATTCGCCACCTGTGAGTACGTAATCGCCTATAGATAATTCTATATCAGCGAGTTCATCAACGGCCCTCTGATCGAAACCTTCATAGCGGCCACATACCATGATGAGGGAGTCGCACAGGGCTAACTCTTCAGCCACTTTCTGATTAAACGTCTGCCCAGTTGGCGTGAAAAAGATTACCTTAGGTTTGAGGTGTTCAACCTCTTCCTTGATAGCCTCGACACCCTCAAAAAGAGGAGCAGGTTTCATGACCATACCCTGCCCTCCGCCATAGGGAGCATCATCGACGGTTCGATGAAAATCATAGGTCCACGTACGCAAATCATGCGCATGGAACTCTAGCGCGCCCTTTTCCTGGGCAATACCCAGCATAGACGTCGTCATGGGCACGTCAAACATTTCAGGAAATATAGTCAAGACATCAACGCGCACTAGGAGTCCTCATCTATTAGGCCAGGAAGCACATAAACGACGATGCGACGTGCGTCCTCGTCAATCGAAAGAATGACCTCGTCAATAATGGGGAGTAAAACTTCGCCATACTGCCCCTGAACGACAAGACAATCATTCGCCTTCGTTTCAAGATACTCGCTTACCTCACCGAGTTCTCCATACGCTTCAGAAAATACTGAATAGCCAAGCAGCGCTGGGGCGTACTCTTTTTGTTCAATTTCATCGATAAGTTCTAAAGGAACATCTTCGCGCCGACAAATTAAGCGATGACGCGAAAGTGACGAAGAATAGTCCAATGAGTCAATACCCTCAAACGTAACATAGGCATCCAATGAATCCCCGAGGAGCTCGATATGCTCAAAAATTGTGCCGTGGACTTTATCGGTAGGAGGAGTAATCCAAACCGATTTGCCTTCTAAGTCACGTAAAGAAGTCCTTCCTGCGAATGCAGCAAGGACTTCTCCTGATAATCCATGACTTTTGCGAATGGTGCCAACCTGAATGAATCGATTAGTCACCTGTTGTGCATTAACCTTCAACGTCAACTTCCACAATGATGGGCGTGTTGCTTGCGGCAGCACGAGCCAAAGTGCGAATAGACTTAATGGTGCGACCATTACGGCCAATTATCTTACCCACATCATCTTGATGGGCAGTAATTGTCAACGAAAGATTATTGCCATCCTCTTCAGAATCAATAGCTACCACCTCGGGGTTATCCACGAGAGAGGTCACTAAATATTTGACGAGATCAATAATATTTGACTGCTCAGAAGTCATAGGGCGACCTCACTACTCTGCAGCTTCGTCGGTTGATTCCTCGGTTGCAGCTTCAGCTTCTGGAGCCTCTTCTGCGGCGGCTTCTGCTTCCGCAGCTGCTTTAGCGGCAGCTTCTGCTTCTGCAGCTGCTTTTGCGGCGGCCTCGGCCTCTGCCTTTGCAGCCTCTTCAGCGTCTTTCTTTGCTTGTGCCTCGGCCTCAGCCTTAGCTACAGCTTTTTTGCTTGGCTTTGCGCCCTTTTCAGGAGCAGCTTTCTCGCCGCGAGCAGCTGCAATCAACTTAGCAGCAGCCTCAGTTGGCTGGGCACCTTTGCCCATCCACTCATCAACGCGCTCCAAGTCAATCTCGATAGCTGATGGGGTTACACAAGGATTGTAACGTCCGACGATTTCAATAAAACGACCGTTGCGAGCACGACGTCCGTCTGCCACAACTACACGATAAAACGGTGCCTTTTTGGCTCCGTGGCGCGCAAGACGAATCTTAACTGCCAACGAATTTCACCTCCGACTAAAGCAATCACATCGGGTGATTGCGTGACCTACATAAACATACGAAAGAACATATTACGACAAAATTGGGGTCAATAGCAATACTATCCTAGAAGAAACCGCCCGGAAATTGATTCTTCATGCCCTTCATTTTGCGGTTTTTCTTACCTTTGCCGCTCTGCTGCATAGACTTCATCATCTTTTGCGTATCGGCAAACTGCTTCATCAAACGATTCACTTCATTAACGGTGACACCGGCACCTACGGCAATGCGTGCCCTGCGCTGCCCGTTAATGATCTTTGGATGCGTGCGCTCCTTTTTGGTCATTGAAAAGACAATAGCCTCCATGCGCGCAATCTGCTTGTCGTCGATCTTACCTTCAAGCTCTTTGTACTGCGAAGCACCGGGAAGCATATTAACTACTGCACCGATACCGCCCAATTTACGCATCTGCTTAATCGATGTTAAAAAGTCATCATACGTAAACTGACCTTTTTCAAGCCGCTTTGCGTCCTCTTCAGTGAAATCACCATCAAGAGCCGTTTCGCTCGCCTTTTCAATAAGGCTGACTACATCTCCCATACCCAAAATACGCTTTGCCATGCGATCGGGATGAAATTCTTCAAGTGAATCAGGTTTTTCTCCCATAGAAGCAAACTTGATAGGCTTGCCGGTAACCTCGCGAATAGACAGAGCCGCGCCACCGCGCGCGTCACCATCGAGTTTCGACATGATGACTCCATCGAAATCGAGACGCTCGGCAAAAGCCTGCGTTACCGTCACAGCATCTTGACCTGTCATCGAATCGACGACCATCAAAATCTGATCTGGCTTAACCGCATTGCGGATATTGGTTGCCTCTTGCATCATCTCTTCATCGACATGCAAACGACCAGCAGTATCGACAATGACTAAATCAAGCATCTCATCAATCGCGTAACGAACCGCATTACGAGCGATAGCGACAGGATCGCCGGAATCTTCGGTATACACAGGAATATTGAGCTCACGACCAAGAGCCTGAAGCTGATCGATTGCGGCGGGTCGATACACATCGCATGCTACCAGGAGCGGACGCTTGCCCTGTTTGCGCATGCGAAACGCGAGTTTTGCCGATGCGGTCGTTTTACCAGAACCCTGCAAACCGACCATCATAATGACATTAGGCATACGACTTGAGAGAACAAGCTTACTCTGGGTGTCTCCCAGAAGCGCTGTGAGCTCGCTCAGCACAATTTTGACGACCATTTGCCCTGGAGTGAGCGAATTCATAACATCTGAGCCTACAGCCTGCTCACGCACACGGGAGATAAACTCTTTTACTACCTTGAGATTAACATCAGCTTCCAGGAGCGCCATACGAATTTGACGCATCGCAGCGTCAACATCCGACTCACTTAACTTGCCCGCTGAGGTTAACCCAGAAAAAATCGATTGAAGTCGATCAGAAAGATTATCAAACATCAAGACCTACCAATGCTTTCGCGAATTCCTGAGGGTCAAAAGGACGTAAGTCATCAATACCCTCTCCTACACCAATACGAACAATAGGAATATTGAGCTCACGCTCAATGGCTACGGCTATACCGCCCTTTGCGGTGCCATCTAACTTAGTCAAAATCAACGCGTCAAGCGCTAAAAACTTATTGAATTCACGCGCTTGAACCAAGCCATTTTGCCCTGTTGTCGCGTCCATAACTAAAACAGTAAATGTTGGCGCTTTACTTCTCTCACGCGTAACACGCTGAACCTTTTCAAGTTCGCGCATTAAGTCGAGCGAGTTATGCAAACGACCAGCCGTATCAATAAGGGCGATATCGGCGCCCATTTCTTCTGCGCGCTCGACCGTGTCAAAAGCCACACTTGCAGGGTCGGCACCGCGATCTTTGCGCACGACTTCAACGCCAGCACGCTCAGCCCACACATCAAGTTGTTCGCTTGCGGCAGCTCTAAACGTGTCAGCACTACCAAGAACGATGCTTTTCCCTTGAGAGACCGCCTGTTTAGCGAGCTTGCCAACAGACGTAGTTTTTCCTGTTCCGTTGATACCCACCATCAAAATTGTGACAGGACTAAACTGGAAAGGGTCACCCGCCGTTTCGAATTCATCAGCAATCATGCCCGTTAGTTTGTGCAATATTTTTTCAGCAGTTGGTACTGCTTGAGCCTCGGCTTCGAGACGCAACTTACCTACGATATCTTCAGTAGCCTCAAAGCCAAGATCGGCAGAAATTAAGGTATCTTCGAGGTCTTCCCAAAACGACTCATCGATATCTGCCCCACGACCAATAAGTTGATTGAGCGAGCCCTGCATTTTCATGCGGCTTTTGCTCAAACCTTCATTTAATTTTGAAAAAAATCCAGTCATAATATCAAATCCTAGTTTTCTTTTACCAACTCAAGCGCAGCTTCAAGCTTCTGGCTCACAAGCTTCGATACGCCATCGGCCTGCATTGAGACGCCATACAAAATATCTGCCATTTCCATTGTTCTGCGTTGATGCGTCACAATCAAGAATTGCGTATCATGACGCATTTGGTTTACAAAATGAACGAATCGACGCAAGTTTGAATCGTCTAAAGCCGCTTCAACCTCATCGAGAATAAAGAACGGACACGGACGGACAGCGTTGACCGCAAACAACAACGCCAGCGCAATGAGTGACTGTTCCCCACCTGAAAGCAACGTCATTTTCTTAAGTTTTTTGCCACGTGGCAACGCAATAAACTCGACGCCCGTGTTGTCTGGATCTTCAGGATCAGTCAATACAAGTTGCGCGCTTCCGCCAGGGAACAAAATCGCAAAGAGCTTTTGGAAGTGCTCATCAACCTGCTCGAACGTATCCAAAAAGAGCGTCTTAATTTTGCGGTCAATAGCAGCAACGACCTTGCCTAACGCCTTGCGGGCGCTGTTAAGGTCATCAATTTGGGCTTTTATGAAGTCGCGACGTTTCGCAAGAGATTCAAACTCCTCTTGCGCAACAGAGTTGATAGCACCAAGATTCGAAATCTTTTTTCGAATTGAGTGAGCGCGATCCTCCACAACAATGCGGTTATCGATCTCAGGAAGTTCAAGCGCCTGCTCAATAGGCACACCGAGTTCCTCAACGATATGGCGTACCGCAGCATTCACCTCGACTTCAAGCTGCCCTTTTCGAACGCGAACTTCGGTGACGCCTTCAGTCTTCTCGTTAATAAGCGCTTGAACTGACTTAACACCAGACTGCGCTTCCATGATGGTCTTTTTAAGCGAATCAGAATCTGATTGCTCAATTTTTGCGCGGTCACGCAGCATCAGCGACCAATGGTCAGCCTTCTCATGCATAGCCACATATGACTCGTGCAAAGGTTGCAAACGTGAACGCAATCGTTCAAGCGCTTCCTCTGTTTGGCGAGAGCCATTAATAGTCTCTTCGAGATGAGCCACTTCTGTGATGAGCTGCGTATGCTCACGCTTCATATGTGTCTCTCGCTCAGAAACCTTCGCGATTTCAACTTGGCATTTTCCAAGGCGCTCGTTTATCGCCGATTCATCACGAAGCTTTATACCACGGTCATACTCAACTGCCGCAGACTTTTCTTGAAGCTCCTTGAGCTTGTCCTCCCCTGTTTCAATCTCAGCAGAAAGCTTATCAAGGAAAGGTTTTTGCTCGGCAATATTGGCCAAAACATCATTAAGGCGTTGGCTAAACTGTTCACGCTCCTGAGTTAATCGAGCGAGTTCTTGTTCTAAGCGAGCAAGCTCCGCAAGTAGTGAATTGTACTCACCCGTAATGTGCGCCTCTTTTTGATTGAGCGCAAAGGCATCTTGCTGAGCGAGCGTGAGCGCCTCTTCGGCTACTGATACCTCTGATTCAGCATCCGCAACTGCGTTTTCTAATCCAGTTATACTTTCAAGCAGCGAATTTAAACGACGCTTGCGAGCAAGAACACCCTCATTGTCAGCAATTTGCGTGCCGAGGGTAACCTTGCCACTCTGCCATACGACCGCGCCCTCTTTGGTCACGTATCTCACATCGTGATTATTACGCGAAGCCGCAAGAGCTGTCTGCAAAGAATCAACGACGTACACATCACCAAAGAGCAGTTGAGCACCGACAGCAACCTTTTCATCAAAGGTTACGGCATCAATGAGACGCACGCCCACATCACTTTTGGGAGAAGGGGCTGGTTTTACATCGAGCGGAATTATTGAAATGTCGCCCACTTGAGCATTCTGAATTTCTTGGGCGATTTCAACAGCGCTAAATGAATCTTTAACGAAGACACCAAAAAGGTCGGCACCCAAAAGCTTTTCTACGAGTTGTTCATACTCATTTTTAGCCGAGACCAGGTCGGCGATTGGCCCAACAAAACCTTTGAACTGTTCAGCCTTTGAAACAACACGAGCCAGCGCAGGGCTCGCCATTTCAAAAGCTTTATCGATTTCTTCAAGGCCTTTGATTTCGGCTCGATTAGTCGAAAAGGCTTCACGCGCTTGCTCAAGAGCGCTTCGCCGCGCATCAAGAACACGCACACGCTTATCAACATCGCGGTCAGCGAGTGAAATTTCTTGTTTAATCTTTTTGAGGTCATTCTCAAGACTGTCGAGTTTGACGCGACGCTGTCCAAGGTTATCCTGCGATGAAGCAATCTGCTCATCAAGTTCATTTTTTCGATTTTCTAAAAGACCATGTTGAATATTGAGTGAGGCCAATGAATTCTCAATTTTAGAAGTGCGCGCACGAGACTCATCCACGCGCGCCTTTTGAGAACGAATTTCAGTCGCAATTTTTGACATTTCGGCATCAAAAGCCGTACGCGCTTTACGAATCCCCTCGCTCTCGCGTCGAATTTCCGAAAGCTGACTATAGAGCTCTTGAATACTGGCGTCATTTTCTGAACGCTTTTTTGCCAACTCGTCACGCTCACGCGTGGCGCTTCCAATGCGCGATTGAGCGTTATGGAGCTGCATGCGCAGTTCGCTCAAACGATTAATTAAGTTCTTGCCTTTTTCTTCAAGCAAAAGAAGACCAGCATCAAGGCGCTCAAGAACTGTCTGAACACGAGCACGCTGCTCAGAAATATCGCCAACAAAAAGGCCTTTTTCCTCGAGCAAATGTTGGAATTTTTCGAGCTCACGCTCGCGCTCTTCCAGTTGATAACGGACGAGGTCGAGCTCTGCTTCAGCCTCTTTTTCTTTCCTGAGGATAATATCCCAGCTCTGCTGCAACTGACGTAAATCATCAACCGCAAGAGAAACATCAATATCTTGGAGTTCAGTTTTAAGTTGTGCATGGGTTTTTGCACGGGCGGCTTGGCGCTCGAGCGGACGTAACTGTCGCTCAATTTCTTGAGCAATGTCTTGAGCGCGTTCAAGATATGCGTCAAGACCATTAAGCTTTTTGAGCGCGCGCTCTTTGCGCTTTTTATGCTTTAAAACGCCAGCAGCCTCTTCAATTAGCGCACGGCGCTCTTCAGGGCGCGCATTAAGGACCTCAGTTAAGCGTCCCTGGCTGATGATTGAGTGGGCATCACGGCCAAGTCCCGTATCATGCAACATATCAAGAATGTCCATGAGACGCGAAGGGCTTTGATTGATGAGATATTCACTTTCGCCCGAGCGATACATGCGCCGTGTTATGGTAACTTCATTGAATTCGAGAGGAAGCGTTCCATCAGAATTATCAAGCACCAAATCAACTTCGGCAACTCCAATAGGCTGACGCGCTGAGGAGCCAGCAAAAATAACATCTTCCATTGCGGCACCGCGCAGGGTTTTTGCTGATTGCTCACCGAGAACCCAAAGAACCGCATCTGAAATATTTGATTTACCTGAGCCATTTGGACCAACTACACAAGTAACACCTGGTTCGGTCGCAAAAACGCTTTTATCGGCAAAAGATTTAAAACCCTTAAGTGTGAGGGATTTGAGATACACGCTTTACCTCTCTGAAAAGACAAAA
>CALLZE010000203.1 GCA_937858655.1 uncultured Coriobacteriales bacterium | reverse complement strand
TTGCGGACGCACTGCTGGTAAACGTAAGCGTGCTTCTTGCGTTTCTGATTCGTTTTTCGGGTCACATTCCGGCCTATAACTTTGCTGCTTATGTGAAGCTCTGGCCCGTCGTCGTGGTTGCGTACTTGGCTATGGGTTGGATTTACGGCCTCTATGAACCAGAAAAGATTGACTCCCCTTGGTCAACTTCGCGCGCGGTTGTGACGTCAGTAACCTTTGGCACACTCATTGTCGCGGCAGCTGCCTATTTGGGCGGAACATCTACCACGGCTTTCGCGCGCTCGACGCTCATTATTAGTTTTGTGTTTGATATTTTGCTACTCATTGGTTGGCGCGTTTCTTTCTTGCGCATTTTTCCTATCAAATGGCCCAAGCAACGCACGCTCATTTTGGGAACCAACCGTCCCGCTCAAGATCTCGCTCGCTCATGTCAAGAACGCGTCAAGTGGGGATGGGACTTCGTTGGCTTCGTGTCCGTTTCTCCCTGTGAAAAGGCTGAACTTGATGATCCGTTTTCCTCATTTTTGCTAGGCTCAGCAGACGATCTCGAACATATTCTCGTCGATAAAAAAATTACGCGTCTTCTTGTCGCGGAGCCCGTTTCTATTCGCCCTCTTATTGAGTCGATTGTTCTTGATGACAACATTAAAGTGACAATTGACGTTGTTCCCGAGATGTATGAAATATTTCTTGGTTCAGTTGGTTCGATTGTGGGCGATGTGCCGCTTATGCGCATTGTTGATAGCAAGCAACCACGCTATCTTGGCTGGGTGAAGCGCATTATCGATATTGTGGGCGCGCTCGTCATTACTCTCATCACCAGTCCTCTCTGGATTATTGCGGGTCTGGCTGTGCTGATTGAGTCGGGCGCTCCCGTTTTTTATAAGCAAGAGCGTGTTGGTCTTCATCAAAAGCCATTTAATGTGTACAAGATGCGCACTATGGTTAAGGATGCCGAGAGGCTTTCGGGCCCTATGCTCGCAACCGAAGATGATCCGCGCATTACGCGCGTAGGCAAATTTTTGCGTACCTATCGTATTGACGAGTTGCCCCAACTGATCAATATTCTCGAGGGTTCGATGAGCTTTATTGGCCCGCGCCCTGAGCGCCCCGTTTTTGTAGCAGAACACCTTAAAGAAATTCCTGGCTATGCGGAGCGATTCCGCATTAAGCCAGGTGTGACAGGTTTGGCTCAAGTTAACGGGGGATACGCGACAACGCCCGCCCGTAAATTGAAATATGATTTGATGTATCTCTATCACCAAAGCATAGGCATGGATATTCAAGTGGTTGTCGAGACACTCAAAGTAGTGCTCACAGGAAAAGGGGCCCGATAGAAATGGCCAAGAAAAAACACGCAAGCGTGCACAAAGCGGTAAAAAAAGTTGAGCAAACAAAGCGCAAAAAAGTAGCTGCCCTCAGCCATCACGAAGAGAACGTGAACGCCATGCAGGGGTTCAGCCTTCCGGGTAAAGTTGCATGGTGGACGTTGCTCGCGCTTGTTTTTCTTGTGCCGTTAGCGCTTTCGAACCTTACGTTTCTAGGCTTTTCGCTACCCTTTGGCTCAGATGTTTATGACAATTTGAAAGTCACCATTTTGCGTATCGGCAGTCTCGTCGCTTTGCTTGCGTGGAGTTATGACATCTTGAAAAATGGTGGCAAACTGCGTACGACTCCTATCTTTTGGCTCTTTGGCGCCTTCCTTGTGTGGGCGACCATTTCTACGTGTCTTTCAGTGTCGCCTATTACAAGTTTTCTCGGCAAATATCGCCGCTATGGCGGTCTGTGGTCGTACTTTATATACGCGATATTGTTCTTCCTCGTTATTCAATACGCCACGAATGAATCTCGTGTGAAAATGCTCGCGAAATCGCTCTGTCTTTCAAGTGGTTTTATCGCGTTTTACGGGCTCCTGCAGTCGATAGGCATTGAGCCCATCATGAAAAACGCTACCGCTTTTGAAGCGGGCCGTTCATTTTCGACGTACGGAAATCCCGACCTGCTCGCGGGCTTTTTGGCCTTTGGCACCTTTATCTCATTGGGGCTTGCCCTCGCTGAACGTCGCACGGGGTGGCGTGTCTTTTACTGGGTTATCACTCTGATGAACTCCGCGGTTATTATCACCGCCTATTCGCGTTCAATTTGGGTCGGCTTTGTCTTCGGTATCTCTGCCATAATTTTGTTCGCCGTACGCCAGCGCACGAAACTTGAGGGAACTGATTATGGCTTTTTGGGAGCGACCGCAGTCGCGACGTCAGCCTATATCATCAAGTCGTTGACACGCAACGACGCGGTGACCAACTTTGCCTCACGTCTATCCTCGATTTTTCAGTTCAATTCAGGCAGTTCGCTGACACGTTTCGAGATTTGGAGCGCGGCTATTGCTGCCATCAAAGATCGCCCTATTTTCGGTTTTGGGCCTGATACCTTCCGCCTCATCTTTAGACGGTACGCGCCTGTGGAGTATGCGCAGGACGCTGGCTATTTATCGGTTGCCGACAATGTTCACAACCATGTGCTTCAATTGGCTGCGGGCGTAGGTGTTGTGGGCTGTGCGCTCTATTACGCGATGCTTTTCTGGATTGCGGGCGTTTCGTTTAAATTGGGCTTTACCCCCCATGAGCAGGATGACAGCATTTCGCAAAGCGGTCGCTTACTCTATGGCGGTCTGTGGTCCGCGTGCTTGGCGTATATGGTGCACCTGTTCTTTGGCCTGTCGCTTCCGGGCTGCACCTTTTTGCTTTTCATCTTTATGGGAGCCCTTGTAGCACCAACGGCGCGTGAGCACGAGGTGGCGCCAATTAAGCTGGCCGAAGTTGCGCTTACAGGTGGCGCAATTGTTGTCGCTCTCATCAGCGTATTTACGCTTCGTCTCTATATTGCTGACTATTACTTTATTAAGGGTGATGACGCAGCCAATAGCAATAATCCGCAAGGGGCGGTAAGCGCCTATAAGCGAGCGACAGAACTCGATCCCTACAATGACCGCTATAAGACGGAGTATTTTAGTTCGGCCGCGACGCTGGCATTCTCCGCGGTTCAATCAGCTCAGAACAAACAACTCTCTGAAGCTGATGCCAACACATATGTGGCGGATGCTGAACGCATTGGCAAAGAGGCCATCGAGTTTATGCCGTGGGAGTATGACAATTATTCGATGATTGCCCTCTTCTATACCCAACTCGGTGAGACAACAGGTGATAAAACATACTTTGCGAAGGCCATTAATCTGGCCGAACCTCAAATTGAACTCACTCCCTCGGGACTTGCGCTCCGCTATGCCTACGCGCGTGCGCTGATGGGAGAGGGCAGAGCAGAAGAAGCAAAGAAGCAACTTGAGATTTGTGTCGAGCAAGATACCAACTTTAAGTATGCTCAGGAACTGCTCAAAATGATCGTGGAGACCTCCACGGTTACTCCTTCGTAGGGAGGAAATAATTCGCTGAGAATTCTGCTCGAATGTGGCCAAAATGTGAATTCTTAGTTTATAATGACAACTAGTGTATTGAGAGCGTTTGTCTATTAAGGATGAAGTATGAAACTTGTTGATGCGTTTAAGAATCCAGTTACGCGCCCCCGCGCCATTATTTGGACGGGTACAATCATCTCGATTCTTTGTTTGGTGATTGTAGTTATGTTCTTTGCTACGACCTCGTATTGGTTCTGCGCAGAGATTTGTCATAAAGTTCAGGATGACTCAATTTTCACGTACAACCGTTCTTCACACAGCAAAGTTTCATGCGTTTCATGCCATATGCCTGCGAACGCAAATGTTATCTCTTACGCAATCCACAAAGTTGAAGTATTGGCAGAGTTGCCAATGACCGTTATGGGTACTTACGAAATTCCTCTCAATGGGGAAGACGAAGTAGCGATGAATGGATATATGATGCCTTCAACGCAGTGTACTCAGTGCCACGATACCTCAAAGCGCAACATCACAACAACAAAGGGCATTATTATCGACCACGATGCTCACGCAGAAAAGAACTTCGCTTGTGCTGTTTGTCACAACCGTGTTGCGCACAACGAAGAGGGTTACTCTTTCGTAAATAAAGACCCTAAAACCGGAAAACTTAATGAAGGTCATTCAAACTTCATGAAGATGACAGGTTGTTATCGTTGTCACCGTCTCTCGGACGATGGGCAAGAGGCACCTTCACCTTATACCGCTTCTGGCGAATGTAAGACATGCCACACCGCTGGATTTGATCTCAAGCCAGCATCACATAAGGCCGCAAACTTTGTTTCGGACATGCACGGTAAACTTGCTGTTGAAGAAGCAGAAAAGACAACCGAGGCTATTAATGAGTTTGGCGAAGAAGAAGCTCCTGCGAATTCAGTTAAAACAACCGAAGGAAACGCGGTTAAAGACGTTCCCAATATGAAAGAAATTAATGATTGTTATACCTGTCATGCTAAGAAGTTCTGTCAGGATTGCCACGGCGGCGTAACGATGCCTCACCCAGAAGGATTCTTGAAGAATCACTCAAAGGAAGCAAACGCTAACACTGCGGCTTGCAAGAGGTGCCACGGACAGAACGCATGTACTGAGTGTCACCATAGCAATCCAAACGTTAAGGGTTGGACGTATAACAAGACTTTGCCTTGGATTAAGCAGCATCCAACCGCTACCTCAAAGGTTGGCGCGGCAGCTTGCTTCAAGTGTCACGAGTCGACCTATTGTGCTCACTGCCACGTTACGGGAAACACTAACTAAGTACCAGCACTGCTCGTCCTCATAGCGAGAACAAAACACCTGCTCAAATGCTTTAACAGAGCAGGTGTTTTTTTGACATAGAGCCAAGAGAGATCTTCGCTCACTATAGAAATCAGAAAGGTCTGCATATGGCGCGCGCCGATTTAATTTTGCTACATGCACCGTCCGTTTATGATTTCAGGAAACGACCCATTATGTTTGGGCCGGTTTCTGATCTCGTGCCTTCAACGGCAATTTTTGAAACATACCCGCTGGGACTCTGTACCATCGGGGAATATCTCGAGCGATTTAACTATAAGGTTCGTACAATCAACATTGCGTTTTTGATGTTGCGTAACGAGCGCTTTGATGTTGAGGCGTTCATCCGAAAACTCAAACCAAAAATGTTTGGTATTGACCTTCATTGGATGCCCCATGCACATGGTGCCATCGAAATTGCTCGTATCTGCAAAAAATATCATCCCGACATTCCCGTTATCTTTGGTGGCCTTTCCTCCTCAGTTTTTCACGAAGAATTGCTGACGTATGATTGCGTCGACTTTGTGCTGCGCGGTGACTCAACCGAGTTTCCGTATCGTTTGCTCATGGATATTATTACCAACACGCACAATTATCGAGCCCAAGATTTTAGCTCTATCCCGAACTTGACGTGGCGGGATGCTTCAGGGGCTATCATCGCCAATAATCTTTCGTATTCTCCCGATGATTTTAACTTGCCAGCGCTTGATTTCTCATACAGCATGAAATCGGTTATTCGTTATCGCGATTTGTGGGGATCAGTGCCCTTTAAAGCATGGTTGGGTTACCCTATGTCGGCGAGTCTCATTTGCCGTGGATGCACGCACAACTGCGTGACCTGTGGGGGAAGCGCTGAGACATTCCGCAAGCACTTTGGCCGCAAAAAGGTCGCATTCCGCGACCCTGAGTTGCTTGTCGCCGATATTGTGCATTCGCAGAAATATATTCCGGGCCCCGTTTTTGTGCTCAACGACTTTTTACAGGCGGGACCTGACTATACGCGTGAGTTCATTGAGTTGCTCGGCAAGGCGAAAATTGATACGTCTATTGGCTTTGAGCTTTTCAAGCCGCCTTCAGAAGAACTCTATGCCCTCATGTCAGAGAATCTAAAAGACTGGTCAATTGAGGTGAGCGCGGAGAGCCATGACGACGAGGTGCGCAAAGCGTTTGGCAAGGGCCACTACACCATGAAGGAACTCGAAGATTCAATCGAGTTGGCGCTTAAGTACGGCGCAACGCGCTTTGACCTGTACTACATGATTGGTATTCCGACGCAAACGGCACAGTCGGTTATTGAGACGGCGGAGTATACACGCTCTCTCTATGAACGCCTTGATAATGATCCGCGTTTGCTCGCGTTCATTTCTCCCATGGCGCCTTTTCTTGATCCTGGTTCGATGGTGTTTGACAACCCTGAGAAATATGGCTACAAGTTGCGCGCTCATACGGTTGAAGAGCATCGTCAACTGCTGCTCGAGCCTTCATGGAAACATATCATGAACTACGAAAGTGATTATCTTTCGCGTGATGAGATGGTTGATGTGACCTACGAGGCTGGCCTCATTTTTAATCAGTCAAAGTCTGACGCGGGTGTCATTGATGCTGAGACCTATCAGGCTACCAAAGAGCGCATCGAATCAGCGCGTGAAGCGATGGGTATCGTTGATGAGCTCTATAAGCTCCCTCAAACGGAGCGCGATGATGCTCTTCTGGCTTTTGGAAATGAGATGCGAGAACTCTCTGAGTCAACGGTCTGCGAGAAGTCGGAACTCAACTGGCCCGTTACCGCTACCATTTATAACGTTTTGTCGATTGTGCGTTTGTGGTTTGTTGAGGAGTTCGGTAATCTAGTTACTTTAGGGTGCAAACCAGCCGTTTCAAGGTTGCACAAAGAGTATCGAGTCGGAAAAGTGCTTGATGCCCAAGGAAATGTTCGTAAGGGGTAGTTATGATTCTCACTGCGCGTTATGTCTTGCCCGTCTCTCGTCCCCATATTGAACATGGAGCCGTGTGCGTTAAAGGCGATGAAATCGTCGCAGTCGGAACGCTTGCTGAGGTTATTGAGCAGTACCCCCATGAAGAAATCAAAGATTTTGGCCTAGCGGCACTCTGCCCAGGCTTTATTGATACGCATACCCACCTTGAATACACGGCCATGCGCGGTCTTGTTGAGGACGAGCCTTATGCGCAGTGGAAGCATCAGGTTATGCTGCGCGAGAAGCTTTTCACCCCTCAGGATTGGGAAGACTCGGCACGCTTGGGAGCCCTTGAGGCCATTTCTTCAGGCATTACCACTATTGCCGATATTACGGAAACGGGCGCATCAGGCATTGCCGCCGATGAGGCGGGGCTTCGTGGCATTATCTATCGTGAAGTTGAGACGATGGAGAAGAAGAACGTTGAAGCCGTTATGGAAAAGGCGAAGCAGGATATTGAAGAGTGGCGTAACATGTGCGATAGTGACCGTCTCTCGATTGGTATTGCTCCCCATTCTGCCTATTCATGTCATCCCGAACTT
>CALLZE010000202.1 GCA_937858655.1 uncultured Coriobacteriales bacterium | reverse complement strand
TGTATCGAGCAAGCGAACTTCAACACCCGTTTCATTTTTAATATCAGCAATAAATTTAACAATGACATCAATGGCCGCTCTGAACGAACGGAGGGCGAAAATCTGACTACCGATATGAATGTGAATGCCCTCAAACTCAACGCCTGGAGCAGCAATGACACGCTTAATAGCCTCCATGGCAAGGCCCTGGTTTAGGCCAAATCCAAATTTGGAGTCTTCCGCGCCTGTTTTAATAAAATCATGGGTATCGGCTTCGACGCCGGGAGTAACACGAATGAGCGCATTTTGAGTGGTGCCCATGTCGGTTGCGATGCGCGAGATACGCTCAATTTCTTCAAAGCTATCAATAACGATGTGACCGACACCTGCTGCGATGCATTCGCGCAATTCTTGCTCGGTCTTATTGTTGCCGTGAACATAAATATTTTCGACGGGGAACCCAGCACGCAGGGCAAACGCCAACTCGCCGCCGCTTGAGACATCAAGGCAGCAGTTTTCTTCTTTGACAATTTTGCACATAGCAAGCGACATGAACGCTTTACCCGCAAAGACAACATCGACGTCTTTCCAGTGAAACTGCGTCCACTTGGTATAATCGCGCAGTTGTTTGCGGATGTGATTTTCATCCATAACATAGACGGCCGTACCCACTTCGCGAGCAAGATTGACCATGTCAACGCCGCCCACCCATAGATGGCCATCACGAAACTCCGTTGAGTACGGGAGCACGCCTTCCAAATCGCGTCCCGTCTTGTAGTCCGCTTCCCCACGGATATCAAGTGCTGATGAATGACTCATGCTTCCCCTGTCCTGCGCCTACATTCTTTCAGGCGCTCCAATTCCGAGCAAATTAAACACGGTGCGCAGCGCAGTGCGTGTCGCATCTACCAAATATAAACGAGCTTGAGCAATGGCCGCATCTTCGTGCATGACGCGACACTGAGAATAAAAGTGATGGAATGTTGCTGCCAAATCCTCACCATAATGCGTCAACTTGTTGGGGGCCATGTCGCGCGCCGCGAGCTCAACCACTTCGGGCAGCTCGGTGAGTTTACGGACAAGCGCAAGTTCAGCCTCATCATTAAGCATCGACAAATCGATGTCGTCAGAAAGCGCTGCCACAAGTTCATCCGCGCAAGCATCATCAGAGGCACTGTAAGCTTTTCGAATAATTGAGCAAATACGCGCATGCGCATATTGGATATAGTAAATTGGATTGTCGCTTGACTGCTCACGCGCGAGGTCAATATCGAAATCAACCTGCTGGTCGGTTGAGCGGCGCAAGAACCAATAACGAGCCGCGTCTGCTCCCACGTCTTCAACAAGCTCCTCAAAAGTAACCATCTCGCCGGTACGCTTTGACATACGCACCGCCTCGCCTCCACGGAACAGATTGACAAGTTGCCCGATGATTATGTCGAGTTTGCCCTCGTTGCCTAGCGCGGCGCAAGCGCCTTTCATGCGGGCAACATAGCCGT
>CALLZE010000201.1 GCA_937858655.1 uncultured Coriobacteriales bacterium | reverse complement strand
GTCGTCACGGTGGTGGCGCATTCAGTGGTAAAGACTGTACAAAGGTTGACCGTTCTGGCGCTTATGCTGCTCGTTGGGTTGCCAAGAACGTAGTAGCTGCTGGTCTTGCTGACCGTTGTGAAGTTCAGATTGCGTACGCTATCGGCGTTGCGCGTCCTTTCTCAATCATGGTTGATACGTTCGGTACTGAGAAAGTAGAAATCGCAAAGATTGAAGAAGCCGTAACCAAGGTATTCGATCTTCGCCCAGGCGCGATTATTCGTGACCTTGATTTGCGTAAGCCGATTTATCACAAGACCGCTGCTTACGGACACTTCGGCCGCGATTTGGAAGGCTTTACTTGGGAGCAAACCAATCGCGTTGACGAGTTGAAAGAAGCTTGCGGCATCGCTTAGTGGTTTTAGAAATAAACTTATACGTGAGACCTCCGATACGTCGGAGGTCTTCGTTATAATGAGAAGAAATAATTAGAAAGAAGTGTCTCATTTTTGTATCTGTTCTCATAGATGTGAAAACGCGCGGACTTGACCGTGTTTTTACTTACAAAGCTGAGCCTGCCTGTGGCGCAATGCCCGATGCGTCACTCGTGGGGTACAGCTGCGTTGTGGCCTTCAATAACCGCCCCGTTGCTGGTTATGTTGTGGCTCAATGCGAAGAATTGAGCGATACATCATATGAGATTTTGCCCGTTCATCACTACATAAGCGGACCCTATTTCAAAGAGAGTTCAGCCCGCGTTGCGCGTTGGATTTGCGATGAATATGGCTCTACGCTCGCTGAAAGTTTGAGGCTCTTTATTCCGCCTCAGGGCAAAGTTTCACTCGAATATCAAGAGGATGGCTCGTGTACGGAGGGTCATGGAGGACCAAAACCGCGTTTTCAGTCATTTTACGTTCTGACCGAGGCGGGGCGCGAGGCAAATTTTCCTGCGCGCGCAAAAAAACGTCAGGCCTTACGTGAGGTACTCCACGAAGGTGAACAATCGAAAGATGCACTAAAAGCGCGTCTTGGTGACACGATTACTCCTTATCTCAATGATTTTGTGAAGACGGGTCTTGTTGTAGAGCGCAAGGAGCGAATCTATCGTGGTGATATTTCTTTTGACGCGCGCAACTACGCGCGTCCTGCTGCATTAAATGACGAGCAAATTCTCGCCGTAAACGTCATCGCACAAGCGGTAAGTTCTGATCAGCCGCGTGTATTTGTCCTTGATGGTGTTACGGGTTCTGGTAAAACTGAAGTGTATTTACAAGTCATTGAACAAGCGGTCGCGCAGGGTAAAACGGGGCTCGTGCTCGTTCCCGAAATTTCTCTTACGCCTCAAACGGTGGGGCGTTTTCAGTCACGCTTTCCGGGGCGCGTTGCTGTGCTTCATTCGCGCTTAACTGAAGTTGAGCGGCAAGATCAGTGGGAACGCATTCGCAGGGGAGGCGCCGATGTTGTTGTGGGCGCGCGTTCTGCTTTATTTGCTCCTCTTGAAAATCTAGGAATTGTTGTGATTGATGAGGAGCATGACGGTTCTTATAAGCAAGGAAGTTCTCCGCGCTATCATGCGCGTGACGTTGCTTGTTTTATGTGTAAGCAACTCAATATTCCACTGGTGCTCGGAAGCGCAACGCCCTCATTTGAGGCGCTGTATCAGTGCAAAGAAGGCCTATGGGAGCTACTGGAGTTGCCGCATAGAGCGAACAATACAACTTTACCCGAGGGGCGCATTGTCGACTTAACGAAAGAATTTGAGGCGGGCAATCGCTCTATGTTTTCACGCGACTTACAAGTTGCTCTTGAACGCGTATTGGAAAAGCGTGAGAAAGCCTTGCTGCTTCTTAATCGACGAGGTTCAGCATCATTTTTGCTGTGTCGTGAATGTGGTTATGTTCCCACCTGTCCGGACTGTTCAACATCGCTGACCTATCATGAGCACGATCACCACTTGCGGTGCCATCAGTGCAATCGCATTGAACACCTACCGGCAAAGTGTCCTGAGTGCGGAAGTCCCTACTTGCAGCAATTTAATGCAGGTACGCAACGCCTCGAATCAGCGTTAAGAGCGCTCTATCCAGACGCTTCGATTGTTCGTATGGATGCTGACACAACTTCAGAGCGCCATGGTCATCAAAAGCTTTTGGATGAATTCGCAAATCTTGAATCAGGTATTCTCATCGGAACTCAGATGATCGCAAAAGGGTTAGATTTTCCTGAGGTGACGCTTGTGGGTGTGGTAACGGCCGACACCGTGCTCAACCTCCCTGACTATCAGGCGGGGGAGCGCACCTATCAGTTGCTTGAACAGGTATCTGGTCGAGCGGGTCGCGGTGAGAAATCGGGCGAAGTGATTATTCAGACTTACTGGCCTGAACATCGGGCGATTCTCGCCGCGGCTCACCACGACCGAGACTATTTTTATGACTTTGAAGCTCAGGTGAGGCGGGAACTGGCGTATCCTCCTTTCAAGCGTTTGGCCAACGTCATCGTAAGTTCCTTTAATCAGTCGGAGGCTCAAGAAGCAGCACAAAACTTAGCACGGAAGTTAGGGGAATATGCGAGTGACCTTGAGATATTGGGACCCGCGCCTTGTGTGATTGAAAAAATTAATAAGAAATTCCGCTTTCACTTTTTGGTGAAGGCTCAGCGGGAAGAGCCTTTAGGCAGACTCATAAATGATTCCGTTCGTAGTCTGCGATGTCCCAAAGGCGTCGGTATAGCTATTGATGTTGACCCACTTTCGTTGATGTAATGTCCACGGGTGTCGTCTTCTTGGTATACTTTAAACATGACTAAATTCAAAAAACACTGCCGATTTCGGAGGCCTAATAAATTGAAGGTTGTACCTTTTCCTAATCCTATGCTCAAGATGCAGAGCGAGGATGTTGACCCAAAAAACGAACCAGATTTTCTTAAACTCATCGATGACATGGCAAAAACCATGTACCAAGAAGAGGGCGTGGGGCTTGCTGCCATTCAAGTAGGCATACCTAAGAATTTCTTTGTATATGATGATTCAGAAGAGCAGAATAATCCTCGGGTATTGTGCAATCCTGTTGTTGTGAGCCAGTCTGATGTTATGGTTGAATCTGAAGAAGGATGTCTTTCATTTCCGGGCATATATTTCCCTGTGTCTCGTCCCGAGTCGGCTGTTATTGAAGGACTTGATGAAAAGGGCGAGCCATTGCATTTTGAAGCAGAAGGATTTCTTGCTCGTTTACTGCAGCATGAAATTGACCATCTCAATGGTGTGGTAATTTTGGACCGTGCGACACCTGCAGTGCGCAAGCAAATAATGCGTGAATATTACATGGGAAAGTAGAGTATCTTGAGGGTAGTTTTTATGGGTACGCCCGCGTACGCGGTGCCAACGCTTGAAGCACTTATTGACCACCATGAGGTGGTCTGTGTTTTTTCACGGCCTGACGCGATTTCTAAGCGCGGCAATACTTTGCTTCCTAGCAGCGTCAAGGAGGCAGCGCTTAAGCACGATATTGTGTGCAAAACCCCTCGCACCCTTCGTGATGAAGAGGTTGTAAGCGAAATTGCAGCATATGAACCTGATGTGATTGTGGTAGCCGCATATGGCATGATTTTGCCCAAAGAGGTTCTAGAAACTCCACGCTATGGATGCCTCAATCTGCACGCATCGCTCCTCCCTCGCTGGCGCGGCGCGGCGCCAATTCAGCGTGCGATTTTGGCGGGAGATTCTGAAGCAGGCGTGGTTCTTATGCAGATGGAAGAGGGTCTTGATACGGGGGATTACGCGCTTGCCAAGCGTACGCCCATAGCTCAAAAAACGACCGAGCAACTGACTGATGAGCTTGGGCGATTGGCGGCAGCTATCATTATTGAGGGTCTTCGAAGGTTGCAAGAGGGCACTCTCGTGTGGAATCACCAAGACGAATCGAGTGTGACCTATGCGGAAAAAATCGCGAAATCCGATGTCGCCCTCCATCCTGAACTTTCTGTGGTTGAGTGCGCTCGTCGAATCCAAGCGAGTTCCGAATCGGCACCAGCTCGCATAAAAATGGGAAGCAAAACCCTCGCCGTGAAGTTGGCGCATATGCTATCTACTGATACTTTAAACGAATTATCCGGTGAAAGTTCATGGGCTCAGGGAGATGTATTCGTGACGAAAAAGCATCTTATAATTGCGTGCCAAGATGGCTTACTCGAACTAGACTGTGTAAAACCTGAAGGAAAAAAAGAAATGACAGGACGCGATTTTGCACAAGGTATACACAATCATGAGAATTTGAAGTGGGAGGGGGTTGAGTAATGGGAGCACTTTCTCCAGCGCGTCAGCTTGCGTACCGAGTAGTATTAACTGTCGAAAAGAGTGAATCATTTGCCCATGAGACGCTTTCTCGCGAACTCGATAATGCGCAGCTTGACGACCGTGATAAAGCTTTTGCAACGCGCTTAGCATACGGAGTCATAGCGTATCGAGGTACTTTGCTCGACCTGCTCAAGAGGTTGAGCTCAAAAAAACAGATGCCTGCACCCGAGGTTTCATGTGCTCTACAAATTGCGCTTTACGAGATATTTATCGACAACCAAAAAGATTTTGTCGCAGTTAATCAAGGTGTAGAACTTGTTAAACAAGTCGCGCCATATGCGCGCGGTTTTGCGAATGCAGTGTTGCGTAGCGCGACACGTATGCGTCCTGAGTTTCCTTTTGGCGATGTCACAAAGCAAAGTGATGCGCTTGCGCGCCAAGAAGGTTTGCCGCAATGGCTGGTCGACCAATTAATTGCTGAATATGGCTTTGAGCAGACCACTCTTATGGCCAGAGCGTTTAATGAGCCACCAGCGTTGTTTGCTTCGGTTCCTGTGTGGTCTGGTTCAAGAGAGTCGGTCATCGATTCGCTCGCACGTCAAAATGTTGAGGCAGTACCAGTCTCAGATGCGCTTCCTTTTGCCCTGGAGTTGAAGAACTCATCGCAGGCTGTAAAGACGACTGCCATCATGAAGCGTCATATACTTTTGATGGATAGCGCGGCCCAGTTAACCGTCAAGATGGCCGATGCGCGACCTAAGCAAAGCATCATGGAAATGGGAGCCGGTCGCGGAAATAAGTCTCTCATGCTTGCGTCGAGCGCGCGCGCTCAAGGTGGGCCTGCTAAAGAAATTATCTCGGTAGACTTGCACGCCTTCAAAAGTGAATTGCTCGCGAAAGAGGCAAAACGACTGAATGTGCGTGAGATTTCGACTTTGACCTTTGATGGCACCGACCTCGATGCGATGCGCGAACATCTTGGAGACCGTTTGTTTGACTCACTTGTCATTGATGCGCCTTGTTCTGGTGTTGGCACGCTTCGCCGGCACATTGATAAGCGCTGGACACTTAAGCCGACTGATAGTCGCGAACTGGGCCGTTTAAACGAGAAGCTTTTATGGGCAAACGCTCATTTCGTAAAACCTGGTGGAAAAATTATCTATGCTACCTGTACAATGTTTAATGAAGAGAACGGTCACGTCATCTCAGAATTTTTGAAAACTGAGCTCGGCGCTGAGTACACAATTGAACCAATTGTGCCTGCAGATGTTCCGTCGGGCTGGGAGAGGTTCATTCTCAAAGACGGAACATTTCAATCAATACCGGAAATCGGTGGCCCCGATGGTCACTTTATCGCAGTTTTGAGGCGCAAAAAATAAGCCTCATCGGACAAGGAGTTTGTATGGAAAGCACGCGTGTTAACGAGATTCTTGCTGTTGCAGAGGCAGCTGCTTTTGCTGCCGGCGAATGGATTGGCAAGGGACAAAAGGACAAAGCTGATGCAGCTGCCGTTGAGGCAATGCGTCGCGAGTTCGATAAAATCGATTTCTCGGGCCGCATTGTAATCGGCGAGGGTGAGCGCGATGAGGCTCCTATGCTCTACATCGGTGAAGAGCTTGGGCAGGGCGGCGAAGAAATTGATATCGCTGTTGACCCCCTTGAGGGCACCAACCTTTGCGCGTATGCTCAGCCTAACGCTCTTGCGACTATCGCGTTTGCTCCTCGTGGTGCGCTTCTCTATGCGCCAGACACCTATATGTGGAAGATTGCTGTAGGCCCTCGTGCGAAGGATGCCATTAATATCGACGCATCACATACAGAAAATGTTGTTAATGTCGCAAAAGCACTTGGTAAGCCAGTCGAAGAATTGACCGTCTGCATTTTGGACCGCGAGCGTCATCAGGACCTTATCAATGAGGTTCGTGCAGCCGGCGCACGTGTGCGTTTGATTTATGACGGAGATGTCTTTGGCGCTATTGCTACAAGTATTGAGCATTCGGGCATCGACCTCTATATGGGAGCGGGTGGCGCACCTGAAGGTGTGTTAGCTGCGACAGCAATGAAGTGTGTAGGCGGCGGTTTCCAAGGTCGCTTCAACTTCCGTAATGAGTCAGAGATTGAGCGTGCAACTAAGACCGCGGGTGTCGATATCGATGGCGTCTTGAATCTCGATGACCTTGTTCGCACTGATGATGCAGTCTTTATCGCAACCGGCGTGACCGATGGTGAGCTTCTTAAGGGTGTCTCAAACGGACGCGCTCACTCAGTAATTTTCGATGGAACTTCAAAGACCATTCGCTTTGTCGAGACGATTTATCGTGAAGCGGGCGACGATACCTGGTCGATTAGCTAACAGTTAGTATCTTATTCATGGTTGAGCAACGGAGCTTACGTGAAATAATGCAACTCCCTAAGATTGAGCGAGAGAGACAATCTCGTCAGTCTCAGGGAGTTGTTTTGCCAAAAAAGGCTCTCGTTGGCCTCGTGTCCTTCTGCGTTATTCTTGTTGCGGGGGTAGTTCTCTATCAAATGCTTGCGGTCGCGCGGGTACCTCAAATCGTTGGACAATCGAGTGATATTGCCGAACTCCAATTGAAGCAGGCGGGTTTTACGGCAAAAATTGTCGAGAGACGTTTTTCGTCGGAAAAAGAGGGTATTGTCATTGCCCAAACACCGAGCGGGCATAAGCGCTCGGCAAAAAATACGACCATTCAGCTTATTGTTTCGGGTGGCACAGAAGAGATGACGATGCCCGATTTGGAAGGGGATAACGAGTTATATGCCCTGCGCGTTCTAGCCCAAAAGGGCCTTGTCTCCGTTGTCGTTGAAGAGCCTTCAGAAAAGTTGGAGGGAACGGTGCTCTCAACATTGCCCGTTGCAGGCGAAAAAATATTTTCAGGTGATACGGTTACGCTTAGGGTCTCTGGTCAACGAGCACAGGTTATGCTTCAGGAGTTTAACCTAGCCCACAAGAAAATTGTTATTGTTCCAGCGTATTTGAGTGAAGCTTCACAAGATCCCGCCTATGATGTGGCGCGACGCTTGTCTGCGTTGCTCAAAGCTGCCGATGCTCAACCAAAAATTGCCCGCTTCGGCGGTAGCAAGAAAAACGTGCTTACAGAAACTGAACGTAAAGAATCTGACGTTATCGTGTGGCTTACTCTCAGAAAATCGGGGTCAAATGGCATTGTTGTCTATGCTCCAGATTCAGTGGCCTTTACTAAACAGCCCCTCCAATATTCGGTAGCCAGCTCCGTGTTTCGTCAGCTTACCCAAAACACGGTCAACGTTCGTGGTGAGCGCGGAGAATTTGGCGCTCATAGTAATTCGAAAAATTGGGTGCGCGTATCTTTTGGATCGCTCAAAAATGTCTCTGACTCTACGCTTATCAATGACGCTCAATACAAAGATCTGATCGCTCAGAGCATCTATATGGGAATTGGACGCTTTTTCCAAAAATAGCAGTGTATACTTATTTTGTAATT
>CALLZE010000200.1 GCA_937858655.1 uncultured Coriobacteriales bacterium | reverse complement strand
GACTTCCCTGAATCTTCTGTTTGCATTATCGACGCCTCAACGCGCGATACGTCACGCGAATTAATGGAGCTTCATGGTCTTATTGATGTGCTCATTCCTCGTGGAGGAGCGGGACTCATAAAGACCGTTGTGGAAAATTCAAAGGTTCCCGTTATTGAAACAGGAACGGGCAATTGCCATATTTATATTCATGAAATGGCCGATCTTGAAAAAGCTCGAGCTGTTACACTCAACGCAAAAACTCAGCGCACAAGTGTATGCAATGCCGCTGAGTCGCTCCTTGTTGACGAAAGCATCGCGCGCGAGGCTTTGTCGGTGGTTGCTCCCTCGCTTGCGTTAGCAGGGGTTGAATTCGTCGCTGATGAAAAAAGTTCTTCGATTTTGAAAGATATCGGGATACCTTGCACGCGAGCAACCGAAGAGGATTTCGCGACTGAATATCTTGATTTGAAGATGAGTGTTAAGGTTGTCGCAAACATTGAAGAAGCTGTTGATCATATCAATACGTATGGCACCCATCACTCCGATGCCATCATGACAGAAACACTTGACGCAGCTGATTATTTCACGAACCGTGTCGATTCTGCCGTGGTCTATGTCAATGCCTCAACGCGCTTTACGGATGGCGGGATGTTTGGGCTAGGCGCCGAAATTGGCATATCTACCCAAAAGTTGCACGCTCGCGGCCCCATGGGCCTCACTGCACTCACTACAACAAAATACATTCTTCATGGTGAGGGGCAGGTGCGTCAATAATGAGCAACGCTCAACCTATGCGCATCGGCATTATGGGTGGTACCTTTGACCCCATTCACATTGGACATCTTGTCGCTGCCGAAGAAGCGCGTACTCAGTTTCATCTCGACAAGGTAATTTTTATGCCCGCAGGGATTCCTGCTTTCAAGGATGGGGAGCATGTCACGCCGGCTCATCATCGCTATATGATGGCCGAACTCGCAACCATCTCAAATCCTCATTTTGAAGTGAGCGATCTTGAAATTAAGCGCCAAGGCATAACATATACGGTCGACACGATGCGCCACATGAAAGAGCTTTATCCTGAGGCAGAACTTTTTTTCATAACGGGTGCCGATGCGGTCATTGAGATTATTAGTTGGAAAGATTCTGCCGAGCTTGCAAATTTGGTTACTTTTATTGCGACAACGCGCCCTGGGTACGATATCGAACAGGCAAAACAACGCCATCAAGATTCGATTATCAACTTTAAGGTGGCTTGGATTGAGGTTCCCGCGCTGAGCGTTTCCTCGACGGATTTGCGTGCGCGCTTAAGTGAAGGGCGTTCGGTGCGTTATTTGATACCGCGCTCCGTGCTTGGTTATATCAATAAATTGGGTTTGTACAACGTGGAAAAGCAAGGATATTTGTGTGAATAATGATTTCGTGACAGACAGCATTACTCCCTATGAGAATGCGCTCAAAGAACGTCTTGACGATTATGGTTTCGAGCATAGTTGTGGGGCGAGTGCGTTGGCATGTTCGCTCGCTACGCTTTACAACGTTGATCCCAAAACGGCGCTTATTGCTGGATTGCTCCACGATTGGGATCGCTGTATCCCGAATGACATTTTGGTGCTTGAAGCACGGGAGTATGGTCTGGCACTTGATGATGTGCTGCTTGCGAGTCCTCACTTATTGCATGCACATACAGGAGCACGCTCTGCTCAAAAACATTTTGCTGCGGTGGAAGAATGCGAGCCGCTCACTGATGAAATTGTGCAAGCAATCGCGAACCATACCGTTGGTTCAACAACGATGAGTGACCTCGATATGGTTGTTTATGTTGCCGATATGCTTGAGCCCTCTCGTTCGTTTCCGACGGTCGACACCCTTCGTGAAATGATGGGAACAGTATCTCTCAAGGCTCTTTTCTTGCAATGCTACCAGCGCACTATGCACCATCTCGTGAAAAACCGTAAATTAATTCACCCTGATACTTTAAATGTATGGAATCACTACATGGGTGAAATAAATATTCAGAAAGAAAGTGGGGTCGTACACACATGACGCAAAGCGAAAAGCAGATTGTAAAAGTTGATAAGCGTCAGGTGAAGGAATACGCCCAGACGGCTCTTGAGGCTGCGAGCAATAAGTTAGCAACTGATTGCGTTGCGATTGATATTTCCCAGTATTTGTCCGTCGCTGATTATTTTGTCATTGTGACTGGTTCAAATGACAAACAGATTGCAGCCATTGCTCGGGAGGTTGAAAAAGCGCTCTTTGAAAAGCACCATTTGAAGTTGCGCAACCAAGAAGGGGATTCCAAGCAGAGCTGGCTTTTGCTTGATTTTGCGGATATTGTTGTCCACATTTTTACCCCACAAGCGCGTGAAGAATACCGACTCGAAAAACTCTGGGGAGATGCTCCAAAGTTTGGTATAGAGACTGAGAAGTAAGCACACATGATTAAAAAGCTAAAAAGTTTAGACGCGCAGGTTCTTGCTGTTGCCGCACTAATGTTTGTGGCACTCGTGTGGGGTTCTACGTTTGTTGTTGTTGCCGATGCTGTTGCACAGTACCCTGTTTACGCCTTTCTTGCTGCGCGTTTTCTGGTCGCATCAGTTGCCTTTATTATCTTTTTCCCCAAAATCTATAAGCGCATTAATTGGCACAATATTTTGTTAGGTGTGCCTGCTGGTTGTTTGTTGGCTACGGGTTACATTTTACAAACGCTCGGTCTGATTCCTGAAAGTCAGGGCGGAACAACCGCTGCGCGTACTGCGTTTTTGACGGGAATGTATGTCGTCATAGTTCCAATCGTCCAATCAATCTTTAAGCGGAAGGCTCCTTCAAAGGGCACGGCAGTGGGTATGGGTTTGGCGTTGATTGGGCTCTGGTTTCTTTCGGGTATTTCGCTTCATGGTTCTTCACATTGGGTGGTAGGCGATACCTATGTCTTGATATCAGCTTTCGCTTATAGTGCACACATGATTTTGCTGGGTCGTAGTGATAAGGATCATGACACGCTTGCGCTTACCTTCATTCAGCTCTCTACGGTGACTCTTATCACAGGAGCAGCCTCGTTTATTACACAAGAGAATGCTGGCATGCCACATGGTTGGAGTGTGTGGTTTGCGATTCTGCTTTGCGGCCTCGTTGCTTCAGCATTTGCTTTTGTTGCCCAGACTTGGGCACAGCGCATATTACCCGCTTCGCGCGTAGCGCTTATCTTGATTTCTGAGCCCGCTCTTGGTGGCCTATTTGGTTGGGTTATTGCAGGCGCCGCTCCCTTTAGGGAAGTGGTTGGAGCTTCATTAATGCTTGCAGGCATGATTACCTCGGAAGCGATGGCTGCGCATCGCGCGGCACAAGAAGATCAGCGGCTCAAGCGTTCTGTCGAAGGTATTCCAACATTTGATGATGACCCGCATAAAAAGCAAAGCATTACCATTGATGAAGATGCTTCGGGTATAAGGGAAATCGATATTTTGGAAGAGTAACCAACATATATTTTGTGTTATACTTTTTAACCGTTGCCACGTGGGGCTATAGCTCAGTTGGGAGAGCGACTGGCTGGCAGCCAGTAGGTCAGGGGTTCGAGTCCCCTTAGCTCCACCAAAACAATTATCGACACCGTCTTTTTTGAGGCGGTGTTTTTGTTTATGGATGATTAGCCATAGGTCTGCGAACAATTCTTCAGCTTCTTTTGTGATGTGCCTCTCGGTAAACTACAATAGAAGGCATGAAATATTTCTTGCGCGCAATAGTAAGGGGAACAGCACTTTTCTTTGGCTGTTTTTCGCTGATCAATACCCTCGTTTCTCAACTGGGTTCATCTCGTCTTGAGGACATTTGGTGGATTGACCTCTCGTTTATGTCAGCACCTTTTGCAACAGTTCTTGCGATTCTCCTCGCGGTAGCATTGATATTTTTTGCCCTGAAGCCAAGAATGAATGCTTTTCGTAAAGTTCTTACAGGAATCATCACCCTTGTGTATGCGTTCATTTCGCTCATAAATGTTCTGACGTATTACAAAACGCTTCAAGCAGGAACGATTTCATCTCGCGTGCCTCTGCCGTTTTCGTTGATTATGTTTGTCATTTTCCTAGCTATAGCATGCGCGGTTTATACCATGCACACGTATCCATCCAAGGTGAGCGAATACGTTCTATTTGTGGTCGTTGTTGCTGTGTGGCTCGTGCTATTTCCGCTTGCCCAAATTGAATTGTTTGGCCGCACAAATTACGAAACAAAAAGTGAAATGGCAGTCGTGTTTGGAGCGCGCGTCTATCCTAATGGTTCGCCTTCGGCCACGGTAAAAGATCGCATGGACACCGCGCTTGACCTCTATAAGCGAGGATTAGTAGAGAAGATATTAATAACAGGCGGCGTAGATGCTGACGGCATTGATGAAACAAAAGGCATGCTCAATTATGGGATACAGCAAGGTGTTCCAAAAGCTGCCTTTGTTCTCGATAACCAAGGCGACAACACTGACGCTTCGGTCAAAAATACCACGGCATATTTTCGTGAGCACGGTATTACGAAGGTGCTTGCGGTGAGCAAGTATTATCATTTACCACGCATTAAGATGGCCTATCGCGCCCAACACTTTAATGTGCGTACGGTGCCGGCATTCGAACCAAGACCTATTGCAGGGGAATCTTTTACCGTCATGCGCGAAATCCCCGCCTTTTGGGTGTACTGGCTCCGTAGCGGCCTTCGTGACGTCGGAGAGTCATCTCAAACAAATCAGCGCTTGGCATTTGCCTTCTAGCGCTCATTTACGAGCTCTCTTGCGGTATTATTATTCAGTATAAAATTTGAAATACTTTTTGGAGGACTTTCGTGGCCAAGCAATATAACCCTGCCGAAATTGAGCCTAAATGGCAAAAAGTTTGGGAAGATTCATCAACTGATAAAGCTTTTGAGGACCCTCATAAGCCCAAAAAATATGTGCTTGAGATGTTCCCTTATCCAAGTGGCGATATTCATATGGGACATGTGCGCAACTACACGATTGGCGATGTTGTCGCCCGTCAGGCACGCATGCAGGGTTTCAGCGTTTTGCACCCCATTGGCTGGGACGCGTTTGGTCTGCCTGCTGAGAATGCGGCCATAAAGAAGAACTCTCACCCCTCAAAGTGGACCTATGCAAATATCGAGACCCAAGCGGCCTCTTTTAAGCGCATGGCATTTTCGTATGATTGGGACCGCGTAGTTCGTACCTGTGACCCAGAATATTATCGTTGGGGTCAGTGGATTTTCTTGCAGATGTGGAAGAAGGGTCTCGTTGAGCGCAAATCTTCGCCTGTTAACTGGTGTCCTTCGTGTAAAACGGTTTTGGCGAATGAACAGGTTGTGGGAGATTCTCAATGCTGGCGTTGTAAGTCGACGGTCGAGAAACGAAAACTTGACCAGTGGTATCTCAAAATTACTGACTACGCGCAGGAGTTACTTGACGACCTCGACCAGTTAACGGGGTGGCCCGAGCGTGTAAAAACGATGCAGGCCAACTGGATTGGCCGCAGCGTCGGAGCCGAAGTTAAATTCACGCTCTGCGACTCAGAGGGAAACGCAACCGATGAAGAGATAACTGTCTTCACTACGCGTCCTGATACGCTCTTTGGTTGCAGCTTCTTTCTGCTCGCGCCGGAACATCCTCTCGTTGAG
>CALLZE010000199.1 GCA_937858655.1 uncultured Coriobacteriales bacterium | reverse complement strand
CGCCGCGGTAGCCATTGCGGCGTGGGAAGGCCAAGTCGTAGAGTGCATCGCTATTTTGACGATTCTTATACTGAACGGTGTTCTTGGTTTTGTTCAAGAATATCGTGCAGAACAGGCGCTAGAGGCGCTCAAGCAAATGTCTGCGCCTACCGCCTCAGTCATTCGCGATGGTGTCGAGCAGGAAGTTGAGACGTCTCAGCTGGTTCCTGGAGACATTGTTCTGCTCGAGTCGGGAGATACCATCCCCGCTGACGGCCGCCTCTTTGAAGTTGGTGCGCTGCGTGCTGTTGAGTCAGCGCTGACCGGCGAAAGCGAAGCGGTTCAAAAACGAGCAACTCCGATTGAGAATGCATCAGGAGAAAGCATCCCACTGGGAGATATGCGCAATATCGCGTTTAGCGGCACATCTGTATCAGTTGGCCACGGCAAAATGATTGTTGTCGAAACAGGCTCGCACACCGAAATGGGCAAAATCGCCGTCATGCTCAACGAAACTGAAGACGACCAGACTCCCATTCAAGTTGAACTTGACCGCGTTGGCAAGCGTATCGCTATCGCCGTGCTCATTATCGCAGCCGCGGTATTTATTGAAGAAATTCTCGTCACCAAGCAACTAACTGAGGGACTGCTCGTTGCGGTTTCTCTCGCGGTTGCGGCCATTCCTGAAGGACTTCCCGCTATCGTTACCGTTGCGCTCTCCTTGGGCGTACGCCGTATGGCCGAGCACAACGCTATCGTCAAAAAACTCCACGCGGTTGAAACCCTCGGCTCAACCGACTATATCTGCTCAGATAAAACAGGTACGCTCACGCTCAATAAGATGACCGCGCGCCGCATGCTCATTGGGCTTACTCCAACGCGCGTTGAAGGCGACCACCTCGTCGTCACAGAAGACGCAACTGATGAGCCTCATCGTTCATGCGTTGAGTCGCTTTTGCTTATTGGCCTTGCGTGCAACGATGCTCACTATACGGCGACCGACGAACTTGTTGGCGACCCCACCGAAACTGCGCTCGTTGCGGCAGCAAAAAGCTTGATGCCAGGGCTCATCATCCCTAAGCGTATTGCTGAAGTGCCTTTCGACTCAGAGCGCA
>CALLZE010000198.1 GCA_937858655.1 uncultured Coriobacteriales bacterium | reverse complement strand
CAAACTCTTTTCGCTGGCCAATATCATGTACTTTGATTCTTTTGAGGCCGTTTTTAAGGCCGTTGAGCAGGGGCTTTGCACGTTTGGTGTACTCCCTATAGAAAATAGCACGTACGGGTCCGTATCGGCCGTCTACGACCTCATGAAGAGCAATCATTTCTCAATTGTGCGGAGCGTAAAGGTGCCGATTCGTCACGCGTTGCTCGCGCAACCGGGCACGAACCTAAAGGACGTGCGCGTAATTGTGTCTCATGAGCAGGCAATAGGGCAGTGCTCGGGATTCCTGTCAGTGCATCCCGACCTTGAGGTAATTGCTGTGGAGAATACCGCGCAAGCGGCGCGCATGGTTGCTGAGGCGGATGGCGGCACTCTCATCTCTTGAGTGCGCTGAACTCTATGACCTTGTTGCGCTTGAAACCGACTTGCAAGATAGCGATGCAAACTATACGCGCTTCATTGTGATATCGCGCAATCTTGAGATATATCCCGGTTCGCAAAAAGTGAGCTTCATGCTCTCGGTTCCGCATAAGCCAGGCTCCCTCTATGAGGTTCTGTCGCGCTTTGCAGTGCAGGGGATTAATCTCACCAAACTTGAAAGTCGCCCTCTGCCTGGCAAGAACTTCGAGTTCATGTTTTACTTTGATTTTGATGCCGAGATTCTTGATGACAAGGTGGTCGATTTGCTCTGTGAGCTCGATGCCATGTTCGATGGGTTCACGTTCCTCGGCGCCTATCACGAAGTGTAAAGACTGTGTCCGACCCACTTGGTAAGATGTGAGTACTAAAAGGAAATCACAGCCAGGGAGGTTTTTATGTTAAGTGGTCCTTCGCTTATTTACGAAGAGTGCATGTCACTATCTGAAGAGCAGATTTATGCAAAAATCCGCAGCATAAAACGATATATGGCGCGAATTAAGTCCGAGATAGAGCGTTGTGAAGATAAGTCTGTAGTGATTGATCCTTCTGATAGTGTAATTCTTTCTGTTGAGCGGGAATATCTTGCAGCAGCCAAGAAGGCGCTGGAGGATAAAGGCTACGAATACAAAAAGACCCGTAAGGATATCGCAAGCGAGATCTTTGTGGCGAATATTCCTTCAATAGAAAAGATTACTTTTTCTTTGGGCGGATATTTCGGTGGATATGATATCTGCTCGATTATATTTGACGGTGACAAGGTCGTGTTAAGCAAAAGTCATTCCTACTCGCCCGAAGAGGCTTCGAATATTCAACTAGAAATGACAAAAGATGTTTTCTTGAGTTTGCTTAACGATCTTCATATTGAAGAATGGAAAAAGAAGTATGATGACCCTTTCACATGTGATGGCACTCAATGGAAATTGTCGTTTTTATATAGTCACGGTCAGCCATCCGTAGAATTTTGGGGGAGTAATAAATATCCTTACAATTTTGATAATTTGACCAGCTTGTTTAAATTGAAAACATCATATTGTTGGTTTCGGTAAACTTTGCGCAGTATCGCTGACTTGACAAAAAACACCCCCGATTGCTCGGGGGTGTTTCGTTTTGCTTTATGTCTTGCTTTTGCCCGAAGGGCGAGAGATTTATGCCTCTTCCTTAACAGCAGCATGTGGATCTTCGA
>CALLZE010000197.1 GCA_937858655.1 uncultured Coriobacteriales bacterium | reverse complement strand
TGTAACACCGTGTCCACCATATGCTCGAGCACGCGAGGACCCGCGATCTGTCCATCTTTGGTAACATGGCCAACCACAATGGTGGTAATACCATGCTCTTTTGCCAGCCGCATCAAAGCAAGTGCGCAGGCGCGAACTTGCCCAACACTGCCTGGCGCGCCGCTCAGCTCATCGCTAAACGCAGTCTGAATTGAGTCGACAATAAGCACATCGGGCTTTTCTGCTAAAGCCGTAGCTACGATGGTTTCAATATTAATTTCTGGCAAAAACTGAATCGGTTCTTTTTTGAGGCCTAAACGATGGGCCCTCAGAGCAACCTGCTCAACAGATTCCTCTCCGCAAGCATAAAGTACTCGATGGCTATGTTGCGCGAGCGAACCCGCTGTCTGGAGGAGAAGGGTTGACTTTCCAATACCCGGCTCGCCACTCAAAAGTGTCAATGAGCCAGCAACAAGACCGCCGCCAAGGACTCGATCGAATTCTCCAATCTCAGTTTGGAGACGAGCATGCTGTTCAAGCGAGGCATCTGCAAGCAACACAGTATGCGCTGGTTTTCCCACTTTTACTCCACCGGGCGTAGAGGGTTGTGAGCCGATAACCTCTTCAACGAGCGTCCCGAATTCGCCACATTCATTACATCGACCTACCCAACGCGGGGCCTGAGCCCCGCATTGAGTGCAATACCATAAAGATTTGGCGCGCGCCATTACAGAGCCGCTTCATCAGACGAAGGCACTCCAACAGCAGCAGGAACTCGAAGGTCATCAAGTACGTCGTGCTCATCACTTAAGACAGGCTCAATGCCCTCTGCTCCTTCAACCTTACTGAAGACTAACTTTCCTCCAGTCTCAGATGCCTTAATGACATCTCCCGCAAGCCATTTTCCGGCCAATATCTCTTCTGATAGTTCATCTTCAATGTAGCGTTGAATTGCGCGACGCAAAGGCCGAGCGCCAGAAGCTGGTTCGTAGCCTTCCTTTGCCAAAAATTCACGAGCGCCCTCGTCAAGCTCAAGAAGCAAACCATGCGTGGCGAGTTGTTTGCGCGTTGAGTTAAGCATAATATCGACAATTTGAGAAATTTCGTCAGCACTGAGCGAATCGAACATAACAACTTCATCAATTCGATTTAAGAATTCAGGTCTGAACATCTCTTTCAGCTCACCCGATACTTTTTCTTTAAGCACATCTTTATCAAACTCATCTTTATTGACAGAGAATCCGAGCGAAGTGCCCTTCGTAATACTGCGAGCGCCAATATTGCTCGTCATAATAATGATGGTATTTTTGAAATCGACTTTACGCCCTTGCGAGTCGGTAAGTCTTCCCTCTTCAAAAATCTGCAACAAAATATTGAACACATCTGGGTGTGCCTTCTCAATCTCATCAAGCAAAATAACACTATAAGGATTCCTGCGAACTCGCTCGGTCAACTGGCCGCCCTCATCAAAACCAATATATCCAGGAGGAGCACCGACCATTCGTGAAACAGTATGTTTCTCCATGTACTCGCTCATATCAAGCGAAATGAGCGCTTTCTCGCTGCCGAATACAACTTCAGCAACTGCTTTTGCAAGCTCAGTTTTTCCTACGCCCGAAGGACCAAGGAACAAAAATGAACCGGAGGGACGACGAGGATCCTTGAGACCCGCACGTGAACGACGAATTGCCTTTGAGACCTTCTCGACAGCATCGTGTTGGCCCACTACGCGTTTGTGAATCTCTTCTTCCATATGGAGAAGACGCTCAGTCTCTTCTTCGGTTAATTCAGTTACCGGAATGCCCGTCCAAACACTTAAAACTCGTGCGATTTCTTCTGGCCCCACGATAGCGGGATTTTCTGATTCCGTGCGCTTCCATGTTTCGACAAGTCCTCGACGCTCAAGGGCCAATTTTCGCTCTTCTTCGCGCATTTTAGTCGCCTTATCGTAACGCTTGTTAACAATGGCATCCTCTTTTTGCGCTTGAATTTCTTTAATCTTTTTATCAAGCTCTCGAATATTATCGGGTACCGTTGAATGCTCAATACGCATCTTGGCCCCCGCTTCATCGATAAGATCGATTGCCTTATCGGGCATATATCTGTCCTGAATATAGCGATCTGAAAGACGCACCGCTGCTTTCAGCGCCTCATCAGAATAGTGAACCATGTGATAAGACTCATAACTATCGCGCAATCCTTCGAGAATTTCATACGCTTCTTGAGTTGACGGTTCTTTCACCTGGATAGGCTGAAAACGACGTTCAAGCGCAGCGTCCTTTTCGAAATATTTACGATATTCATCTAGCGTCGTCGCGCCAATTGTTTGCACTTCGCCGCGAGCAAGAGCAGGCTTGAGAATATTGGCCCCATCGATTGAACCCTCTGCCGAACCGGCGCCCACAAGCGTGTGCAACTCATCAATAAATATGATGACATCGCCGCGCGCTTTAATTTCTTCAATCACTTGACGCATACGCTCTTCAAACTCTCCGCGATACTTTGAGCCTGCAACCATACCCGTCAAATCAAGAGAATAGAGTTGCTTTCCTCGCAGAGTCTCAGGCACCAAATCTGCAGCAATAAGCTGAGCAATACCCTCGACAATCGCCGTTTTTCCAACGCCGGGCTCTCCGATAAGCACAGGATTATTTTTGGTACGACGTGAGAGAATTTGAACAACACGCTCAATTTCTTGGGCGCGACCAATGACAGGATCGAGTTCTCCGTCAATCGCACTTCGCGTCAAATTTTTGCCATACTCATCGAGCATCGACATGCGCTTTGCACCACGCGCGGCGCGTGGTCCGCCGCCGCCAACACGGGCGGACGAGACAATAGTAATAGTTGCCTGGCGAAGGGCATTCAAGTCAATTTCAAAATCTTGGAGGACATGAGCGGCGACGCCTTCGCCCTCTTGCAAAAGCGCAAGGAGCAGATGTTCAGGCCCAATATAGTTATGACCAAACTGCAGCGCTTCTTGAAGTGAGAGTTCCAAAACCTCTTTTGCGCGCGGCGTAAAAGGAATCTCGTCTGCTGGCATATCTGATTCAACCGGCAAAGCTTCTAAAACCGCCGAACGGATATCAAGCGCATCTATGCCCAACTCTTGAAGAATTTCGGGAATAATGTCGCCTTCGACGTCGAGCAAACCAAGCAAAATATGCTCAGTTCCCACATAATATTGATTGAGTTTTTGGGCTTCTTCTTTTGCAAATTTAATTGCTTCACGAGCCTCTTTAGAAAATCGTTCAAACATTTTGCACCCACTTATCTCGCAACGCATAGACTGTTATGAGCATGCACTACGTTGTATCTTTGCAATAAGTATACCCTTACCATGAGACACGGGAAGTGAACTCATAATAAGGGCATAAAGATTTTTTTAAATTAAAAATTAGGCCTCAGGACGCATGTGAGGGAACAAGAGAACGTCGCGAATTGAAGGTGCATCAGTAAGCAACATGACGAGGCGGTCAACGCCTATACCCATGCCACCTGCTGGGGGCATACCATACTCCTGAGCGCGGAGATAATCCTCATCAATCCACATTGCTTCTTCGTCGCCTGCGTCTTTCGCGCGAGCCTGCTCCTCAAAACGAGCACGTTGGTCAAGAGGATCATTGAGTTCAGAAAACGCATTCGCAAACTCTCGACCTGTAATGAACAACTCAAAGCGATCGCACACATCAGGGTCTTCATCATTGCGACGAGAGAGCGGCGAAACCTCAGCGGGATACTCGTAGACAAATGTTGGCTCTACGATGGTGGACTCAACAAGTTCATCAAAGAGTTCCGTCAGCAGTTTGCCTGAGCCATAACTTTCGTCAAACTCAATTTCAAACTTCTCACAAAGCGCACGCATAGTCTTTATGTCGGTATGCGTGTCAACCTTTTCTCCAACACGCTCACTCACTAAATCAGCCATTTTTGCTCTGCGCCAAGGTGCCGCAAGAGATACTTGCGTCCCCTGATATTCAACATCAGTCGTCCCGATGACCTCGGTGGTAACCGAAACAATTAATGATTCGACAAGTTCCATCATTGATTCCATATTTCCAAAAGCTTGGTAGGCCTCAATCATGGTAAATTCAGGGTTGTGACGTGGATCCATTCCTTCATTTCTAAAAGAACGATTAATTTCGAAAACACGCTCAAATCCACCAACAAGCAAACGCTTCAAATAGAGCTCAGGCGCAATGCGGAGGTAAAGTGGCATATCAAGTGTATTATGATGCGTGATAAACGGACGTGCCGCTGCGCCACCGGGAATGGGGTGAAGCATAGGTGTCTCTACCTCAAGATAACCGCGTGTCGCCATGAACGCTCGAATAGCCGCAATAATCTCAAAACGCGTTTTGAACGTTGAACGAACCTCAGGGTTAGCTATCAAGTCAACATAGCGCTGGCGATAGCGTGTTTCGGTATCAGTGAGCCCATGAAATTTCTCTGGAAGAGGACGCAGCGACTTTGAAAGAAGCACGATTTCCGTAGGCTGAACGGAAAGCTCGCCACGACGAGAACGCAGAACATTTCCCTTTGCATAAATCCAGTCGCCTAGGTCAAGATTTTTTGCCGAGTCATACGCTTCATCACCGATGACGTTTTTACGAACAAAAAGCTGCAAGTCGCCCTGTGCGTCTCGAATCACATAAAAACCCATCTTGCCCTGGTTGCGCTTTGCGACAATTCGACCAGCAACGGTAACGATATCCTGCGTTTCCGTTCCGGGCTCAAGTCCTTCGTACGTTTTATTCAAATCAGCCGAACGAGAATCTGGCTGATAACCTGATGCATAGGGCTGCACACCCTCAGCGACCAATTCGTCAATTTTACGACGTCGTGTCACCATAGGGTCTTCGTGCTCGCCACGCTCTTGTTGCTTAACCTCTTCCTCCGACATGCTACCTACCTCTTTATTGCTTTAATTGAAATAACTTCAAACTTCTTATGACCACCTGGAGTGTCAACTTCTGCAATCTCGCCTTTTTTGAGGCCAATCAAAGCCGCGCCAACCGGTGACTCATCGCTAATTTCCATCTTTGCTGGGTCGCATTCAGCAGAACCAACAATCTTTAGCTCAATCTCGTTACCCATTGAAGCGTCTTTGACGACAACAGCTGTACCGATACTTACACGCGTGATACGTTTTGGAACTTCAACCACAGAAGCATTTTCAAGAATTTGATTGATTTCTTGAATTCGGCCTTCAACCATACCTTGGGCCTTCTTGGCCTCATCGTATTCTGAATTCTCTGAAAGGTCTCCGAAGCTCTTTGCTTCCTTGATGCGCTCAATAACCTCAGCACGCTGTACGTTTTCTAGTTCGTACAACTCATCTTCGAGTTTTTTCTTACCTTCAGCAGTGAGAACATAATCTTTAGCCATAATACGCACTCCTATACATAGGCCCCCTTGGCCCATTTTGTGCAACTATGCGGGCCGCCCGAAGGCAGCCCGCTTCTTTACAAAAGTTTCACCTATTATAGCAATTAGGTCAAAAAGTACCTAATTGAGCACAGTAGAACCTACTCGTCAGCGTCTTTCTTCTCTTCTTCTGACTTGGGAGCAGTCTCTTCTTTGGTTTCTTTATCGTCTGATTTAAGCTCATCGTTCAAAGAGTCCATACCAGTACGTACTTCTTTCACCGTCTTACCAAACATCTTGCCCAACTTTGGGAGCTGTTTTGGTCCAAAAATTACGAGGACAACAACTAAGATAATGATAAGTTCTGGTGCACCGATTGTTCTAAACATGCATTCCTCCATAGATCTGCGCGATTAATAAGTCGCCTGAATACGAAGAATAGACTAATTAACCTCTGAGCGCTACCCTTTCGCCGATAAACTTCTCTGAGTGGTTTTTCTACATTTCAGCGAACTTCAAAGCCTCAGAACAAATACATGAGCGCTCTTCAGGTATACGAGGAATCATATCTACAAGAAGGTTCTTTAACTTATCAAGATTCTCGGCAAAAACACGCGCAACATCTGAGTTTACAACCGCCTCAGAACTATCAACGCCTGCATCATAATCGGTGATGAGGGCAATATTGCTGTAGCAAATCTCGAGCTCACGAGCAAGATATCCTTCAGGATACTGCGTCATGTTGATGACTTCCCATCCCTGATTTGCATACCACTTTGATTCGGCGCGCGTTGAAAAACGAGGACCTTGAATAACTACAACCGTACCGCCATCATGCACGGGGATTTCAAGCTTTTGGCATGAGTCAACCGCAAGCTTGCGCAACTCTGGACAGTAGGGATCAGCTGATGAAACGTGGACGACACGCTGTCCATCATAGAAGGTATCCTTGCGACCTTTTGTACGATCTACAAACTGGTCAACAACAACAAAATCGCCCGGTTTAATATGAGGCTGCAACGAACCACATGCGCTTGGTCCCAAAACGCGCTTTGCGCCCATCATATGCATTGCGTACATATTGGCACGATAGTTAATAAGATGCGGTGGAATCATATGCCCTTTATCATGGCGTGGAATAAAGCCGACTGTTTTTCCACCAATTTTTCCAATCATCACTTGAGATGAAGGAGAGCCATACGGCGTATAAAGTTTGTACTCTTCGGCAGATTCAAGCAAATCATAAAATCCGCTTCCACCAAAAACACCAACATCAATCTGTGGCGCGTCATCGAAAATCATAGTAAGTCCTCTCAAGCGTGGGTCGTGTGCACTGTTAATTATATTACAGGCCTACAATACCTTGAGAGAAATCTTGCTCTTGAGCTTTGTCAGCTGCCTCAAGCAGGCAGCGAGCCTGCTCAAAGAGCGCAACTTCTAAAGCCAACTTTGTGTTCTGGCCCGTTCCAATAAGAACCGATTCAACCGCAAGCGCCGCGCCTTGACTGCTCAAGTTCTCAGCTATGCTTTCAATACGATTGAGGGCAAGTACATCCTGAGGAATGTTCTTACCTTTCTCAGTAGATATTATGGTGGCACCTAACTCATAAGAATCAACTGAACCAATCTCTGACAACAAGGCGCTTGTCATAAGCAGTTGTTTTCTTGCCTGGGGATACAGCCTGCATAGTGTTTCAAGAATGCAGCATAGCTTCAACGTACGCTCAAGCGCCGCCCCTCGATAAGCAAGCGCACCACTATCCGATAAGGGTGCCTCAACAAATCGCTTATAAAGAGAATTTTTCTGAAAAACGCATCGCACGAGCTGCTTATATCCAGTAGTTGAAATCGACTTAACACGTTGGGCGAATTCTTTACTCATCTCATCGAGAGGGCGTAAAGAGCTTGAAATATAATCGTGTGAATAAAAATCTGAAGTAGGCATAATTGATGCAATTTTGACACGCTTATTACCACGTGCTCCCTCAACAATACCCTTCACTTGCACGACGCTACCTACTGGAGGGAGATCACCAAACGAAACGCGATCAAATTCAAGGCCCCGGATAGTACCCGTGCGGTCCTTTAATTGAGCGACAAGATAGCGCGAACCGTTTGAGGCAATGCGGGATTCAAGACCTCCAAGAACAAAGGTCGTATCCACGCGTAAACCAATAGTCAACTCACCAACAAATTGTTTCTTGGTATTTTGCTGATCATGAATACTGTCAATTTGATATGCCGCTTGGAGTTGCCCCATAATAATCGCCCTTTCTTCTGCAACCATAATACAGAAGGGGGCGGACACGGCACTAGAAGCCGGCTAGACTATGAATCCACGTTTGAAGTGCCCAAGTACCAGCCAAAATTGCTAACCCACAAACAAACGATATCACGCCGGGCAAAAGGGCGGTCTTAAGAGAAGAAACACTTCGCTCGAAAACAGGAATCATTCCCACAAGAGCTGCTGCCGTAAGCGAGAAAACCACAATGATGCTCATACCTAAAAGCAGCGAAATGATATAAGGCAAGCGAGGCCCAAAAACAACCACAAAAAGATACGTGAGAGGAATCGTCGCACAAAAGACTATGCGGCCCTTAACGTCTCCCAAGACTTTCTCCCTAGATCCACTTTTAAGAAGTGCGTCACACACTATGTAGTAAATCGGTACCGCTAGGACAGCCCCAAAAGCGGCCCCACTCGCAAGACGGATTGCGTTAGTTGTACTTCGAAAACCCAAGTACGACGTCAGCCCATCAACAACGAGCGGTAGTCCCATTACCACGATGGCGCCATAATAAAAACGCGAAAGCCCACCCCTGCGGGGCGCCTTACGATACAGGATTGCTAGCAGAATAAACGCAAACAAAAAACCAAAGTATATGCCGGTGCAGCGCGCACAAAGAGGTAATTGCACATTGTGCCAGATAAAAGAACGTTCGGGCAGTTGGTGACAGAGCC
>CALLZE010000196.1 GCA_937858655.1 uncultured Coriobacteriales bacterium | reverse complement strand
TTTTGCTACTCAAGACGGCAAGCATCTCTTAGCACGTAATTACGATTACCCTTCAGCACAGGGCACGGCCGTCACTTTTATTCCACGCAACTATGAATTTTATCGGCTGCAGCATGATCCAAACATTCCTCCAAACGTAACGTCTTATGCATGCATAGGAATGGGCTTTTTGGGTTATGCATCAGCCATACTTTATGATGGCGTCAATGAAAAGGGGCTCTGTGGCAGCATGCTTCTCTACCCCGAATACACTCGCGATTCAAAGAGCCCTCAAGGCGAGCACCCTATTAACTCTGCATTTTATCTCACTGCCGTGCTCACAGAGTGTGCCTCAATTGAAGACGCCTTGTTGTTCTTTGAGAATAATAGTCTCGCTCACGAAGAACTTATCCCAGGAGTTCAGATTCCTGCTCATTATCTTTTAACCGACCTCAGCGGAGAGACCATTGTTGTAGAGCCCAGTGAAGACGGATTCAGCGTCTTTCGCAACAGCATAGGCGTACTCACCAATGCGCCAGATTATGAGTGGCACGTTACGAATTTGCGCAATTATCTCACGGTAAAATAGAGTCAGACGACTCCGCAAAAAATTCTGGGAGACACGCTCGAGCCTTTAAGCGTCGGCGCAGGAGGACTCGGGCTGCCAGGGGATTTCACTTCTCCCTCTCGTTTTGTGCGGCTTGCATTTGCAAAAGACGCACTGCCCGAAGCCAAGGATGAACGCGATGGCGTGACAAAAATGATGAGCGCCCTCGGTTGCGTTACCATACCACAAGGATTTGCGCATAATGGTGAGGGGGCTATCGAAGAAACACTCTACTCAGCAGTAATGTGCTGCGAATCTATGACCTACTATCTATCGCTCTACTCGAATCGCAGACTTACGTCGTACAACTTAAAAGTTGAACTTGATGGCCACGAGGTCAAGCAATTCACGCTACCGCTCTCTCAAGACATCGCGATGGGGAATTTTTAAGATAGGCGCTGTGCTAATTCTTTAATGTTGTGTTCAATTGCGCGAATGCACGCGATAAAATCCTCATCGCTTTTGCCTGTAGGATCTTCCAAGCCCCAATCTTGCACGATGGGAGCTTGAATTGAGGGGCATGCAACACCGCACCCCATCGTGATAACCACATCAATATTGCTTGGCAAATCATAGATGAGTTTGGGATGCTGCGAAGCCTCCATGTCTATGCCATATATCTCTTTTACAATGCGGACGGCATCGGAGTTGATGCGCGTTTTAAGCGATGTGCCTGCCGAATAACTCTCAAAAACTTCAGACGCGAACTTGAGACCAAGTGCCTCCGCTATTTGACTTCGACACGAGTTGTGAACGCACACAAACGCTACTTTTGGCAGCGGTTTTTGTGTCATATCTCTTTTTCTTACATCGTGCACTCAGAGCCACCGTCCCAGCAGACGAGCAACCTAAAGAGCCGCCTCAATAAACTTCTTTGCCTCACTCGTTTTTAGAACTTTACCATACGAAACGACTTTATTGTCAATCACGAGCGCGGGGGTGCTCATAACACCATAGGCAGCAATAGCCGCAAGATCGGTTACATGATCGAGTTCAACAGGCATGCCCAATTCGACAAGAGCCTCTCGTGTCGCTTCTTCAAGAGCGTTACACTTTTTGCATCCAGAACCCAAAATCTTAATATCCATGAAATCCTCCTGTGATAGCAATTTAATTTCTTACATAAATAAAAATTGAAATGCATTAAACGCATAACCGACGAGCATGATTCCCACCGTACAAATTGCGACGAACACGACGAGCAGTTTTAGCTTAACAGCTTTACGCAACATAATGATCGAGGGCAGGCTCAACGTAGTGACTGCCATCATAAAACTCAATATTGTCCCGAGTTGTGCGCCCTTGCCAAGTAGTGCCTCGGCAACAGGAATAGTTCCAAAGATATCAGCGTACATCGGCACGCCGATAAGAGTTGCAAGCACAACGCCAAAGGGATTCTTGCTGCCAAGCACAGTTTGAACCCAAGCCTCAGGAATCCAATTGTGAATAAGGGCTCCGATACCTACACCCACGAGAATATACGGAAAAACCTTCTTAAAGGTGGATGACATTTGCTCAAAAGCATACGAAAGACGGTCACGTCGTGTTAGCTCTGGCGCGTCAATATCAACCGCTTGCGCATTTCGAATAAAATCTTCAACTTGGTCCTCCCAGTGCAGTTTTTCAATGAGAGTACCACCAACTACGGCAATTATAAGTCCAACGACCACATACACAATGGCGACTTTTGCACCAAAAAAACTCATAAGCAAAATGAGCGAGCCGATGTCGACCATGGGAGAAGAGATTAAAAACGAAAAAGTCACGCCGAGAGGAAGTCCCGCACTCGTAAATCCAATAAAAAGCGGAATAGACGAACACGAACAAAAAGGAGTTACTGTGCCCAGGAGCGCCGCCATAGTATTAGCACCGATTCCATCGAAGCGACCCATGATTTTTTTACTCCGCTCAGGTGGAAAATAACTTTGAATAAACGAGATAAGAAAAATCAAAAAGCACAACAGAATTGTGATCTTGATAACGTCATACAAGAAAAACTGCAAACTACCACCGAGTCGTGTTGCGATATCAAGCCCGGCAGACGTAAGGCCCTGGCCAATGAGAGCATTGAGCCATTTCATCGCAAGAACTTGATTTTGAATAAAATCCCACACCATTAGCAACCACACCCACCCTTACGGGACTCATCGCATGCGAGTTTGTTGATGTAGTCACGAAATGCAGAAAGGGTTTCGCAGTTGAGCGAATAGTGCATCCACTTTCCTTCTTTGCGCACGTCGACAAGTTCGCACTCGCGTAAAATTTTCATATGATGAGACAATGTTGGCTGAGTAATTTCAAACTTATCGATCATTTTACAGGCGCATTTTTCGCCCGTTGAGAGCATCTCTACAATTTGCAGTCGGTTGGAATCTCCGAGTGCTTTGCAGATTAAAGCCACATCAGCTGCGTTCATATTTCTCCTTAAATAGACATTCATCTATTCAAAAGTACAATACATATAGCTAAACGTCAATATATAAAGAGACGA
>CALLZE010000195.1 GCA_937858655.1 uncultured Coriobacteriales bacterium | reverse complement strand
TACTGTGGCCATTGAAAGGGCTTTTGAACTTGCGGGTGGGGCTGAAAACGTTCACACGACCCTTTTGCTCGAAAATACAGCTGGCGCCGGCACGATATTCGGCGGTAATGTATCTGACATTTCTCGCGTAATTACGGGAGCGAATATTCCTCGCGAAAAACTTGGTGTGACGATTGATACCTGCCACGCATGGGCGTACGGATACGATGTTGCTCACCTTGAGGGGCTTGAGGAAATTATGTCGGAACTCGAGCCTATCGGTCTTGATCGTTGGATGCTCGTGCATGCCAATGACTGCAACTTTGAGCGCGGATCGCGCAAAGACCGCCATGCTTGGATAGGGCAGGGAGAAATTGGCGAGGAGGGTTTCAGAAACTTGCTCCATATCAAGGAACTCGACCATCTGTGCCTAACGACCGAAATGCCGGGTGAAGTTCCTCAAAAAGACATTATCAACATAGATTATTTGAAGAGTTTGCGCGACGAATAATCATATTGCGGGTAGATATCCTCTCACGTATTCCTTTCGAGAGAGGCATCAATATGTATATAAAAGAGAAGAAAAACTTAACTCGGATGTTGTTTTCAGCATGCGTCGTGCTTTTGATGTTTGGGGCATTGCTTGGCGGATGTTCGGGTAAAACGAATACTACGCCTACGCAATCAACAACACCAACGACAAAGGGAACGAAGGATGCGACAACGGCAACGCAACCAACAAGCATTTCGCTTAATAAAACGCAGTTAAGAATTGCCGTAGAGTATCAGCTGAGTGCAACGGTTGAACCAAGCGGTTCAAATCAGGCGGTAACGTGGACATCGTCGGATCCAAGTGTTGCGACCGTTGACAGCACTGGTCTCGTCAAGGCCATCAAGAAGGGGCAGGCCAACATAAGCGCTACGTCAAAGTCCAACTCAAGTGTTGTAAGCACGTGTGCCGTAACGGTTGCGGATGTGCCCACATCGAAAAACAGCGCTCATAAACCTCTCGACGATAACCGAGGTTCGCTCAAAGAATGCGCTACCTGTCACTAAGAGCATCAATATATGCGCAAACATTTTGTACATAACGTTCCAAATAAAAAAGCGCCCCTTTTGGGGCGCTTAACTTTCAGTGCGCGAGTGAGCCGATAAGCGGGGTTCTGTCGTTGAACGGCTATTTATCTGGGACGTTTGTTGCCAAATGCCTCAAGCGAACATACCCGTGTGCCGGCCGGACCAACCTTAACCACACCTATTTGTTCTTGCTCCAAATGGGGTTTACCAAGCCGCCGCATCACTGCGACGCTGGTGCGCTCTTACCGCACCTTTTCAGCTTTTCTCCTTGTTGCCAAGGGGAGTTTCCTTTTCTGTGGCACTATCCGTCGCGTCGCCGCGCCCTGTATCTAACAGGCATTTTGTCCTGCGGAGCCCCGACTTTCCTCACATCCATACAAGTATGCATGCGCAGCCGTCTGGCTTACTCGCATAGGTTATTGTACCGTATGCCTAGCTACTTCATGAAATCAGCGAATGCAGTTATTTGGCGCTGAATATATTTGGTGCTGTCTCCCAAATCGAGGTCGCCGTTTTCGTTGATGAGGCTTCCGGCGCGGGGGATGGTGAGGCGCGGGACGTTCATAATCTTGGCGTCAAGAAACGAGAGCACCACCACAAGATGGTCTTGTGCCATTAATGTGCCTGACATGCCAGGGGTCATGCCGCTGATAGCAACAGGCTTGCCAGCAAATATGTGCTGTTCCTCAGAAGTTTTTCGAGAGAGCCAGTCGATGGTGTTTTTAAGCACACCTGGCATAGAGTGATTGTATTCAGGAGTGAAGAACCAAAGTCCGTCAGCTTCACGGACCTTTTGACGGAGAACTTTTACTGACTCGGCAGGATCTAGCTCGTCGTCTTGATTGAACGGCGGGATGTTGTTAAGCGTGACTATCTCAAGTTCAAATTCCTCAGCAAGGTGGCGTGCAGTTTCTGCAAGCTTTTTGTTGAACGAGTCCTTGCGAAGAGAACCAACTATGCCGAGCACATGTTTAGTCATGATGTCCCTCTTTCATTGTTTATTTTTTCTATTATCACATTGCCCTGAGAAGGAATATCAGTTCTTTTTGTGAATGCAGGGACATTTTATATTACACGTTCATATTAACTTTTTTACAGGAAGCAAGGTACACTTTTATTTACAAAAGAGAATTTCTAGGAGAAGCGATCATGGTTGAAATAGTCTTTGAGAATGAATGCCACAGGTCAGCTGCTTATGATGGAACAGAAAACATCGGAGAGGGCATCTTCACACCCTCAGAAAAAATTTGGACGATAGATAGTATAAGAGTAGATGAAAAACATTCTGGGCAAGGAATAGCCCGGAAGTTAGTTGATGAAATTGTTGAAGAGGCGAGGAAAGCCGGAGTTAAAATTACGCCAATTTGCTCGTATGCATTTCACCTATTTCAAAAAGAAGAAAAATACTGTGACGTATGGTCAAAATAAAAAAATCGGAGCCAAATGGCTCCGATTTGAATTTATGGTACCCCGTACGGGATTCGAACCCGTGATCTCCGCCTTGAGAGGGCGGTGTCCAAGACCGCTAGACGAACGGGGCATTAAGTAATGCCGGTAGCAAATGGCTGGGGTGGAAGGAGTCGAACCCTCACGTACGGTACCAGAAACCGCTGTCCTGCCATTAGACTACACCCCAACAGATACCTGCTGTCGCGTTTTTAGGCGCGAAGGTATATATTACTGATTCTGCCTGCGCCTGTCAACGAAAAACGACCAAAAAACTTAACTCTCAAGACTTGCGATAACCGCTTTTACGCGCTCAACGCTGCGATCGCGCTCAAGCAAAAAAATCGATTCAAAAAGCGGGGGAGAAACCATTGTTCCTGTAATTGCAACGCGCAATGCCTGAAAAACAACGCGAGGCTTGAGCTCAAGCGTTTCAGGAAGCGTATGGAGCGCTCCGTCGAGTGCCTCAAGTGTCCACTCGCAGCTTTCCAAAATAGGTAGGGCTGTCTTGAGTGATTCAAGAGCGCCTTCTTTTTCGAGTACCTTTGTGCGTGATTTCTCGTCAATTTCAACTGTGTCAGTAAACAAGAACGAAACCATAGGCACTACTTCGGTCATGAGCTTGATGCGCTCAGAAACAAGGGGAGCGAGCTCAACAAACCAGGCGCGTTGATTTTCAAAATCTTCCTCAGATATTAGCTCGGCATCAACGAGCAGCGCTGCCATGCGTGCGGCAAAGTCCTCAGCAGCCATGTCACGAATGTAGGTGCCGTTCATCCACTCAAGCTTTTGCATATCAAAAATGGCAGGATTTTTTGAGATGCGCTCCAGAGAAAACTCTTTCTTGAGAACATCAGCTGTCACGATAGTGGTTTCGCCATCGAGCGACCAACCGAGCAACGCTAAATAGTTCAGCAACGACTCAGGCAAGTAACCCATCTCGGCATAGGCCTCAACGCTTGTGGCGCCGTGGCGCTTTGAGAGTTTCTTGCCGTCTTCTCCCCAAATCATTGAAAGGTGAGCAAAACGGGGAACATCGTATCCGAGCGCTTCAAAGACGAGAATTTGACGAGGCGTGTTTGCCAGGTGATCATCTCCGCGAATGATATGGGTCATTTCCATCTCGCCGTCATCTACAACGGTCGCAAAGTTATAGGTAGGGGTGCCATCGCTGCGCGCAAGCACGAAGTCATCGAGTGCTGTAATAGGAAACTCGGTTGCGCCGCGCACGATGTCGTCAACCACAACGGGGCCGCGGTCATCAGATACCTTGAGGCGCCATACATGAGGCTCACCGGCCGCAATGCGTGCCGCCGCGGTTTCAGGGTCGATATCGCGACAGGTGCGGTCGTAGCCCGAGAAGCCGCCTTTTTTGCGCGCGGCCTCACGTTTTTCAGCGAGCTCTTCTGCGGTACAGAAGCAAGGGTAGGCGCTACCAGCATCAATCATCTTCTGCAATGCCGCCTTGTAACTCTCACCGCGCTGCGTCTGGAAGTAGGGGCCAAAATCTCCACCTTTTAGAGGGCCTTCATCCCAGTCGATGCCCAGCCACTCCAGCGAACGCAAAATTTGCTCAGTGTTCTCTTGCGTTGAACGCTCAGGGTCGGTGTCGTCAATGCGCAAAACGAAAGTGCCGCCAACACTCCGAGCAAAAGCCCAATTGTAAATGGCGGTACGCGCACCTCCCACGTGGAGAGTTCCCGTAGGTGATGGGGCAAAGCGAACGCGTACAGGTTTTGACATGCTTTAGTTCTCCTCTGAATCTGAATTTGAATCGAAAAAGTCAATTTCGTCGATTGATGAAAGTTCTGCGACTACTTTAGAACGCACGAGTAAATACCAAGATATCGCGACAGTGCTGAGCAAAAGCGCAAGCGCAACAGCAATCATCAGTGATTCTTGTCCGCTCGTGGGTTCAAACATAACAAACTTTCGAGCAATGGCTACGAGAGCCGCTTCAAGCACTGTTGAGACAACATTTTTGTGGTGCATGTAGGCGAGGGCTATGCGGAAAAGTTCGACGAGAATGAATACTTCAAGAACAATCGAGACCGTTTTAATGAAAAGCTCACGCTCAAAGAGATGACCTCCGCCTAATATTCCGACGACAGTTGCGCAAAGCGCGTACAGTGACATGGCCGCAAGGACAACAAGAATCCCCGCAACAAGAAACTCAATAAGGTAGACAATTTTGTCCAGAATTTTTTCCATAGTGCTCCTCAATTCACAGAAGGGCAAATACAACTTCTCTATTATATAGGTCGGTATTATGAAAAGTAACAACAATATCATTTAGGCTGCTTTTCCCGTTAGATTTCTGTGTTAGAGTAACTACATCATCACGAGGCGAACTTTTTCGCTTAGGGTCGAGGGACCGAGCCCATTGACACCCCGGCAACCGGCAAAAGCACGGTGCCCCATCTCGGCAGGCGCATGGCCTGGAAGATGAGGGAAACTTGGACAGCGCCCTTATCGTCACCGATAAGGGTTTTTTTATGAGAAAGGAACGGTAATGTCAGATAGCTATTTGTTTACTTCAGAATCCGTTACAGAGGGACATCCTGACAAAATTTGTGACCAGATTTCAGACGCGATTCTTGACGCCATTTTGGCTCGTGAAGCTGAACTCGAAAAAGAGGGCAAAGGCGATTTGAGCCAGGTTCGCTGCGCTTGCGAGACCTTCGTTACGACCGGCCTTGTTGTTGTTGGCGGAGAAATTCGCACGAATGCGTATGTTGAGGTTGATGACATTGTTCGCCGCACCATCGACGCAATCGGCTACAACAATGCTGAGTATGGTTTCGACTGCAAGACATGCGGTGTTGTAAGTGCAATTCACTCTCAGAGCCCTGACATTGCTCAGGGTGTTGACGAAAGCTTTGAGGTACAGCATGGTGAGAAAGCTGATCCTATCGAGCTTATCGGCGCCGGCGACCAGGGTATGATGTTTGGTTTTGCCTGCAATGAAACTTCACACCTCATGCCATTGCCGATCTATTTGGCACATCGTTTGAGTGAGCGTCTCACTGCTGTGCGTAAATCGGGCGTTTTGGGTTACCTCCGCCCTGACGGCAAAACTCAGGTTTCAGTGCGCTATGTTGAGGGCAAGCCTGTTGGCGTTGAGAAAATTTTGATCTCGTCACAGCACGCTGAGGGCGTTGATATTGAAAATCAAATGATGCCAGATTTCATCGAGAATATTATCAAACCAGTATTTGATGCAGAAAACATCTCGTTTGAGGATGCTGAAATTTACGTTAATCCAACGGGTCGCTTTGTAGTGGGCGGACCAATGGGAGACTCAGGTTT
>CALLZE010000194.1 GCA_937858655.1 uncultured Coriobacteriales bacterium | reverse complement strand
CTACGATACCGTTGTAGTATTTGGACGTATCAAGGAGAACACGACCAATTTGAGCAAGATGTCGTTTATGGAGATGGCGAACCTCTCAATCAACGAGGTATTTGCTCGTTCCATCAACACGACCATCACCTCACTGCTCCCTGTAGTTGTTATGCTTGTCTTTAATGTTGACGCTCTCAATGGTTTTGCTCTTGCGCTCACCATTGGTTTGGCCGTTGGCGCTTATTCTTCAATCGGTCTTGCGGCTCCTCTCTACACTATGTGGAAGGAAACTGAGCCAAAGTACGCTTCTCTTCGTAAGAAGTATGGCAAGGATGGCAAGAAGACTGAGGCAGCAGCCTAGTCTGTTTTCTCATTTTTGTGCGTAACTAACTGATTTTTTGTTCCCGAGGGGACTGGCATTTTCAAATGTCGGTCCCCTCGGTTATTATTAAAGAGAACAAACGAAGATAGTTGAGATGCACACCTATGAATAATCAATTTCAAAAACCCTCTGGGTGTCCAGAGTATGAGTTTGTACAAGCTGAATTCGACGAAGATGCTGTGCGCACCTTAGAGGAAGAGCTGTCGGTCTCGCGTCTTTTCGCGCGAATTCTGTCAAGTCGCGGGCTTAATGACGCGCATACCGCGCGCCGCTTTCTGGAGCCATCACTTGCACGCGATTGGAAGAATCCTCTTTTATTGCCCGGCATTAAAGAGGTGGCAGAGCGGGTCAGAACTGCTATCGAAAATCACGAGCGCATTTGCGTCTTTGGTGACTACGATCTTGATGGGATCAGCGCGACGGCGCTCGCCTTGCGTGGGTTGCGTGCCTGTGGCGGAAATGTCGAAGCAATCTTGCCTCGCAGGCTCGAAGATGGCTACGGTCTCACTCCCGCGGCAGTTGAGCGCATTCTAGCTAAGCGACCGAATTTAGTACTTACGGTTGACTGTGGCATTTCTGCCGCGCCAGAAATAACACTTCTGCGCGAGCAGGGGCTTGATGTGGTGGTGACCGATCATCATGAGCCCGGTGATTTATTGCCTCAAGGGATTGCTATCGCAAACCCTAAACTTGATGCGAATTATAGTGATGACGGCAGCCAGCTTGCGGGAGCGGGCGTCGCTCTTAAATTAGTTCAGGCCGTGTCTCAAAGCATGGGAAAGCCAGCGCTATGGCGAGAATTTGTTGATCTCGCTACGCTGGGTACCGTCGCTGACGTTATGCCTCTCTTGGGAGAAAACCGAGCGTTGGTGGCAGCTGGCTTGGAGAAGATGCGCGTCAACCCCAATGTGGGCATCGCGGCATTGGCTGCGCTCGCAAAGGTTCCTCTTGACTCCCTAACATCAGAAAAAATCTCGTTCACTCTTGCTCCCCGACTCAATGCTGCTGGCCGTGTTGCTTCTCCGGTTGATGCTCTTGCGCTGTTGCTTGAGAATGACCCACTTGAGGCTGCTCGATTAGCGCTTATTCTCGATGAGCACAATAAGACGCGTCAGATGGCTGAGGCTGATTTAAGCCAAGGCGTGAGCGCTTTGCTTGAGCGCACCTATCAGGGCGAACCTGCCATTGTTGTGGCGGGTGAGGGTTGGCATGACGGCGTAAAAGGAATAGTCGCTTCTCGCATCGCCCAGAAATATAATGTGCCTACCATTTTATGTTCAATTGAGGATGGCATTGCGATTGGTTCGGCGCGCTCCGTGGGTTCTATTGATTTATTTCAGGCGCTCGAATGCTGTTCTAGTCATTTGTTGCGCTATGGTGGTCACGCGGGAGCAGCGGGCCTTGCGGTAGATGTCAATAATCTCGATGCTTTTAAAGAAGAGCTCTATGCTTACCTTGAAACGCTCCCTCTTGAGGCGCGCAGAAGTCGAAAATTTATTGATGCTAGCACCAGCATAGACGAACTATCAGTGAGTCTCGCCGACGAAATTGCGCTTCTTGAGCCTTTCGGCGAAGCCAATAAGCGACCACTGTTTTTATCTCATGCCATCATGATGAAAAACACCTGTACCGTTGGTAAAGAAGGCCAGCATCTCAAGTTCCAAGCTTATGAAAACGGTGCGCAAGTTCCCGCCATTTTCTTCAGATGTCCCGGCATTGAGCGAGCCTTGGGCGCGGAGCAACTCGCCAATATCTCGTATCGTTTTGAAATTGATACATGGCAGGGACATAAACGCCTGCAACTTATGGTTCAAAGTATAGATATTTTAAGCGAGCCTCTTCTTGAAGAGGATGACGCTGACAAGGAGGCGCATGAGTTTCTCGATGAACTTTTCGCTTCTGCGGATGATTCGCTCAAATCACGAGAGTACGAAGGCATTCTCGAGGCTCATTCATTCTTTACAAAACTCGCGGGGGTAACATTCGAGGGACGTCAAGAAGTGATTGCGCGTCTTGTCGATGATGAAGCGCTCATATTGAGACGAGACCCCCTTAATGAGTATGACCCCCAAGCGGTCGCCGTGTACGCGCCTCGGCTCGAAGCTCAAATTGGATTTTTAAACCGTGATCTTGCGGCGGTGATTGCACCTGCTCTCGATGAGGGGGTTGAGTATACCGTTGCGCTTGGGTCAGTAACGGGAGGCAACGAGGGCAAATCGCGCGGTGTTAATGTCGAAATTGCGCGTAAGGAATCGCTTGCTCTTCAAGAGGAAGCGCGCCACTACCGCGCCAGCAGAAGAAAGGCGCTATCAAGGCTGAGCGCCCAAGAGTTGCAGGCGTACTTAATTGAAACGTTTATCGGACAAGGCAGTCTTCATGGAGCTCAAGAGCGCTCTCTCGAACTTCTGGAGCGTGGTCGCAATGTGTTGACTGTTATGGCGACAGGGCGGGGTAAGTCGCTCATTTTCCATATGCATGCGGCAAAAATGGCGCTCCTTCACAATAAAGCAAGCATTTTCGTTTATCCCTTGCGTGCCCTTGTTGCCGATCAGGCTTTTCACCTCAAAGAGACTTTTTCTGAACTCGGCCTAGAAGTTGCCGTTGTAACAGGAGAGACTTCAAAAACTCACCAAACTGAGGCATTTGAGGCACTCAAAGAGGGTACGCTCGACATAGTGCTTACAACGCCTGAGTACTTGCACTTTCATGGCAGCGAATTCGCGCCCGCCAATCGAATCGGCTTCGTTGTGGTCGATGAAGCTCACCATATCGGGCAAGCGCGCGCAGGAAATCGTCCTGCCTACGCACAACTGGGTCATGCTCTTGGAGCAGTCAATAGTGACGGTTCGCTACCGGCAACGCTTGCGGTGACTGCAACAGCTTCCGATGAGGTTGCTCAACGTATTATCGAAACACTTCATATCACTGACGCGGTACTCGATCCGAGTGTGCGAAATAATCTAGTCATTGATGACCAGCGTAATCATGAGCACAAAGAGCGCTTTATTCTTGATCTTGCTCGTAAGCAAGAAAAGACGGTTGTGTATGTGAACTCACGCGAGGAAGCGGTTAAGATTGCGCGTATTGTGCGCAAGGCTGTGGGCAATTTGGCATGGAAAACGGCCTTCTATCATGGCGGACTCACCAAAGTGGCGCGCCATGAGATTGAGCGCCGATTCCGCACAGGGGAAGTGGAGTTTTGTATTGCAACGTCCGCTTTCGGTGAAGGCGTAAACATTCCTGATATTCGTCACGTCGTCCTCTATCATCTGCCCTTTAATGATGTTGAGTTTAATCAGATGGCGGGCCGCGGTGGGCGTGATGGTGCTACTGCGACTATTCATCTGCTCTTTGGCAAAAAAGACGCGCGCATCAACGAATACATCTTGCAGTCTCTTGCCCCGCAGCGCGACGCGCTCGCGGCGGTGTATAAGGCGCTGAAAGATATCGAAATGAAAGAGGGTAATTGTTTCAGCATAAGTAATGCTGATATTGCCACGCGCGCGAATGCCTATATCCCCAAAGGGGTCGCCAAAGTGGATGATAAGAGCATCTCGACAGGCATCGGCGTTTTTCGAGATCTTGGATTTTTATCAACCGAAGGTCGCAGTGTTGCCCGAACTATCGAGATGTTGCCTGTGACAGGTAAGCTCGATCTCACCATGAGTACGCGTTACAGCGAAGGTCTTGATGAAATCGAGAGTTTCGATTCATTCAGAGAATGGGTATTACTGGCAGATAGCATTGATTTGCTTGAGCGGTTTAATAAGCCCATTTTGCCTAACGCGCAGGCCCTAAATGTGACGGTTGTTCAATAAGTGAGAGGAGTTGCTTGTATACGCCTTGTTTAAGGCTACAATTTTTGTATGAATGTAATTTATGGACAAATAGAAGAGCGTGTACTCGCAAATAATCCAGCAGCTGACGTTAACCTGTTGCGCAAGACTTATGAGTTTGCAGAGAAAGCGCATGAAGGTCAAAAGCGCAAAAGTGGTGAACCTTTTATAATTCACCCCTTAAACACTGCGCTGATTTTGGCCGACCTCAATATGGACCTCGCCACTATTCAAGCAGCGATGCTTCACGACACCGTTGAGGATTCGCCTGATGTCACGCTTGCATCTGTTCAGAAAGAATTTGGCGAAGAGGTGGCTTCTCTTGTGGATGGTGTCACGAAGTTGGGCCGCATTGATTTTGAAACCAACAGCGAGCAGCAAAGCGAGTCGATGCGCAAAATGCTCATCGCCATGGCGCGTGATATCCGCGTCATTCTCGTCAAACTTGCCGACCGTTTGCATAATATGCGTACTCTCAGTGCGCTAAAGCCTGAGCGCCAACTTGTTAAAGCGCGCGAAACAATGGATATTTTTGCGCCACTTGCTCACCGTTTGGGCATTTCTCAAATCAAGTGGGAGCTTGAAGACCTCGCGTTTTCGTATCTTGACCCCGTTAAGTATGAACAGATTTCTCGCATGGTTCGTGAGAGTCGCGACCAGCGAAAAGCATACGCAGCGCAGGTTATGGAAGAAATCCAAGAAGAACTTGAATCGGTGCATATTAAGGCGGAGATTGGTGGACGCCCAAAGCACTTGTATAGCATTTACCAGAAAATGATAAATAAGGGTAAGGATTTCAGTGAAATCTACGACCTTATTGCTCTGAGAATTATTGTTGACTCGGTCAAGGATGTTTACGGTGCGCTGGGAACGGTTCACAGCCTGTACAAGCCGATGCCAGGACGCTTTAAAGATTATGTCGCGATGCCTAAGTTCAATATGTACCAATCGTTGCACACGACAGTCATTGGCCCTTCTGGTCGCCCTCTCGAGATTCAGATTCGTACCGAAGAAATGCACCGTATGGCCGAATACGGCGTTGCGGCTCATTGGCGCTACAAAGAGGGCAACTTCCAAGAGGACAAAAGCTTTGATGAACGCCTTGCGTGGCTGCGCCAGATGCTCGAGTGGCAAACGGACCTCAAAGACCCCAAAGAGTTCATGGACGCTTTGCGCGTAGACCTTTTTGAGGAAGAAGTGTTTGTTTTCACTCCGAAGGGCGACGTGCGCTCTCTCAAGCGAGGTTCAACACCTCTCGATTTCGCTTTCGCTATCCACACTGAGGTGGGCCATCACTGCGTTGGGGCTAAAGTTAATGGGCAAATTGTCCCGCTTGCCTCTGAGTTGCAAATGGGCGACCGTGTCGAAATACTTACCAACAAAAACGCTCATCCTTCACGTGACTGGCTTAATATTGTTCGGACGAGTTCCGCGAAATCAAAAATTAAGAGTTATTTAGCAAAGACAACGCGCGAAGACGATTTGCAGCATGGTCATGATGAGCTTGTTAAGGCCTTGCGCAAACATGGCCTTGCCATAACGAGCAAGCGTATTCAAAAAGTCTTACAAGAACTCGCTGATGAAATGAACTATACTGCCGCTCAAGACCTTGTGGCTTCTATCGGCGCAGGCAAGCTGAGCGCCAAACTCATAGCAACACGCATATTGAAAAATATGGCCAAGGAAGGTCTGATTTCTGAAGATGCCCTAAATAAGCAGCAGGAAAAGGCAGAGCTTGCTCCTGACATGCCTATGGCTCCACCACGTCACGCGCGTAAGTCGCACCCCGGTGATGGAATCTCCGTCAAGGGCATTGACCATGTGCTGGTGCGATTGGCCAAATGTTGCAATCCTGTCCCAGGTGACGAGATTATTGGATTTGTGACGCGGGGTCGCGGTGTATCAGTGCACCGCGCGAACTGTCCAAATGCGGCAAACTTGATGGCCTCGCAAGAACGTCTTATTGAAGTCGAATGGGATAGCAAGGCTAAAACCACCTACCATGTTGAAGTTTTCATTCAAGCGCTCGATCGCTTGCGTCTTTTGCAGGATGTGACAATGCTTATCGCTGAGTCAGGCGTCAATATCTTGTCTTCAGCAACGACCACGCAAAAAGACGGCATGGTTGATATGCGCTTTCTTTTTGAGATTGGCGAAATGTCACGTCTCGATATTTTAGTAAATGATTTGCGCGGGGTTGACGGTGTGTTTGAAGCACGCCGTGCGCTGCCGGGCGAGAAGACCGCGAAAAAAGGTAAAAAAGGGTGACCTATGATAAAGATTGATCGTGTGGTTGTTGGACATCTCGAAACCAACTGTTGGATTGTATCAAACGATAAAGGTGACATTGCTGTTATTGATCCAGGCGATGATACCGACGCAATTTGCGCCGTTATTGATGGCCTTGCGCCTGAGCACAAGAATGCTGGTGCCGTCATTTTAACTCACGGTCATTTTGACCACGTGGGTTCAGCCGATGAGGTCGCGGATGACAACGGTAGTTTTGTTTATATGTCCGAAGAAGAATTTTCCTTTATTCAGGGCGAGCAGGGAACGGGCGGTCGCGAATTTGACCTTGAGGCGCCTGTGCCCATTGTTGATTTTAAATTTCATGATCGAGATATCCTTGAGGTGGGGGCATTAAAATTTGACGTCATAATGACACCAGGGCACACTCCAGGTAGCGTTTGCCTTCTTTTGCAGGACGATACCGATGAACAGAAATATTATCTCTTCAGTGGCGATACGCTTTTTGCGCAATCGATTGGGCGCACCGACCTTGTCGGTGGCGATGAAACTAAGATGACGCAATCGCTTGAGAGGCTTGACACTCTCCCCGATAATGTTGAGGTCTTTCCTGGCCATGGGACTACGACCACGCTTGAGCTTGAGCGCGCTATTAATCAATTCTGGCCACGATAAAAAGCTTTGGAGTAGCCATGTACCAAGATGAATCACTCGAAATTGCGTCAGAACAATATCCCTTAACCAACGAAACGCTTGCATTATTAGGCAAGCGTTTTTCTACACGGAATTTTGCGGAGAGTACGCGGGAATCGAGCGCCATTACTGACCAAGAAAAAGACACTATTTTGAAGGCGGCGTTGCGCGCTCCAACAGCCGGCAATCTTCTTGCGTATTCGATTCTTGATATTGTTGATGAGGGGCGAAAAGAACAACTTGCGCTCCTTTGTGATGATCAACCTTTTGTTGCGCGCGCACCGTTTGCACTGGTGTTTGTCGCGGATTATCAGAAGTGGGCAGACATGTTTCGGGCCACTGATTGCGCTCGCCATATTGCCAACGGAACAGTCACCACGCCAGACGCTCAAGAGGCACCTGGGCTCGGGTCTCTCATGCTTGGTATTAATGATGCGGTGATTGCGGCGCAAAACGCCGTGATTGCGGCAGAGTCGCTGGGGATTGGATCTTGTTATATCGGTGACATCATGGAAAAAGGTCCTCAGATTGCCGAACTTCTTGAATTGCCTCAGTATACTTTTCCTGCCGCGTTTGTCGTGTTCGGGCGCGCCAAAAAAGCTCTTCAGCCGACATCACATTTTTGTAAAAATGCTGTGATGCAAAACTCTTATCAGCGTCTCGAGGGCGCCAAATTAGAGCAACATATTCAAGAGATAACTGAGTGGGCGCCTTCATCGCGCATGAACGAGACGTTAGCCACTTACCCCGAAGCGGTGTTTGTGCGCAAACATACATCCGTCTTTATGGCTGACATGAACGAGTCGGTGCGCTGGTGGATTGACCGCTGGTGCGCTCATGAGTAGCGCGTTGCAAGCCGATATCGTTATTGTTGGCGCAGGTCCTGCCGGGCTTTTTGCTGGTATAGCGGCACTTGAAACTGACCCGCATGCGCGCGTTATTATCGTCGAGCATCAAAAGAAGCCAGGACGCAAGCTACTCGTGACGGGTGGAGGGCAGTGCAACTTTACCCATGGTGGTTCGATAAAAGACTTTATCGAACATTATGGGCCCGCTGGCGCCAAGATTCGTAAAGTACTTTATGCCATGAGCAATGAAGGTGTACGCGCATGGTTTTCAAGGCATGGTGTAGAAACGATTGAGAGAGATGACGGGAAAGTCTTTCCGCGCTCGCTCGCGGCTGGAGATGTGCTTAAGGCGCTCCGCGAATCGTTTGAGGCATTAGGCGGTACGCTGCTGTGCGAGACCGAACCAACACAGTTCGATGTGAAGGGCGGCCCGTTGGGCTGTCGTCTTGAACTCCTGGGCAAGGGTGGCGAAATCAGTATTTCGGTGCACTCATGCATTATCGCGACAGGCGGTATTACGTATCCCAAAACGGGGTCAGATGGCTCATTTGTGAAGATGCTCGAACCTGTATTCAAACAACACTCCATACGTTTTTCGTCTTTTAGTCCTGCTCTAACACCGCTTTATCCTGAAGCATATCCCTTTGCGAGCCTCGAAGGTTTTTCATTGCCTGTGCTGCTCTGGTTTGAAAAAGAAACCAAGGCTAAACTTGAGCAAAAAGGCCTACTGTTTAGGGCAGATTCGTTCTCGGGTCCGGCGGCAATGGACGCAAGTGTTTGTGGTGATGTGGGTGACGCGTTTTTCATTAATTTTGTGCCGGATGAGTCGCGCCCTGCGCAGGAAGTCGCCGCAGATATGCTTAAGCAAAGTCGCCTTACCAAAAAAGAGATTTCAACATTTGTGGCATCATTCTTTGATTTGCCCAAAAAGCTAGCGGAAGCGCTTGTATGCTGGGGTATGCCCGCCGATTTCAAGAAGTTATACGCACGCGATATGTCGAAGGCGGAATGTATTCTTTTGTGTGAGCGAATTTTGCACGCTCGCTTCGTGGTAAAAAAGCGAGGCTCGAGTGGCGAGGGGATGGTATCGCGCGGTGGGGTTGCACTTGAAGAAATCCTGCTACCTCAGATGTCACTAAAAAAGGCCCCGTGCATTTTTGTAACTGGTGATTTTGTGGACGTCACCGGTGATACGGGTGGCTACAATTTGCAGTGGGCCTTTTCAAGCGGTTATTTGGCCGGCCGGAGCGCGGCTCAAGCACTTTTGCCTAAGGAATTATAAAGACGGGTGTTCCCACTTTTACGCGGTCGAACAGGTCAACGATGTCTTGATTGCGCATACGCATGCACCCATGGCTCGCCGCGGTTCCAATTGAACTCAGCGATGTGGTTCCGTGAAGGCGAATACCGCTTGCGTTCAAGTTGAGGGCGCGCAAGCCCAAGGGGTTGCTTGGTCCTGGGGCGATGGTTTTTGGCATTGACGTTGCCCAAGCGCTTCCCGGGTTTACCCAGGTGGGGTTCTTACGTTTGAGCACAATTTTCCAATTTCCTACAGGAGTTGGATGGTCGGGTGTTCCGATGGCGCAGCGATATGTTTTGATGTGCTTCTCGCCGTTATAGAGCGCGACAGTTCTTTTTGAGAGAGTGACCACAATCGCTGGCGTTGACTGCAAACTTTCGGCAGTCTTTTTCGGCGTGGTAGTTTTCCCTGTGATCTCAACGGAGATATCTCCAGTCTGCGCGCCCATTCTAAACTCATCCTCGAGGGAGCTCTGTAGGGCGGCGGTAAGCGCTTCCTTATCTGTTTCAAAACCGTTTTGGCCTTCAGCAATGATAATTGAGCCGCTCTTTTGCTTAAGGGTGGCATTCTTCGCTTTTTGGTCGTAGGCGCCCGCGACTTCATCAGCAAACTTAGTTATGCTTTCCTCGTCGATTTTGTACTCATAGGCAATATTTTTATCGATGGTCTCACTCAGAACATCAACTTTGAATCGGTCAAGTAGTGAGGCATTCTGACGTACATCGAGCGCATTTTTAACCATCGTTTCAGTATCAATGGTGACAAAAGAGTTCGTAGGTTTGCTGACGCTATTTGCCTCGATGGTGTCGGTTGCTTCTCCCGAAGAAGAGGCCACAACATTGCTCGCGAGAATCGCTTTTGCATCCTGTTCGATAATTGAGCGTACTTCGGATTCATTTTTACCTGCGAGAGAGGTGCCTTGCGCAAAAGTTACTCCTGCGGGAACGATGCCTTCCGCCTGCTTCTCAACATAGTACACGCCCGCGCAGAGGCCAGCGATAGCAAGAATTATGAGGGTTAATAGGATGAGGAGTATGGTGCGCGCGGTGTGTTTTTTGGGGGCAAGTTCTGCGAAATCTCCCGCTGGTGCTCCCTCTAGAAATGCGCCCTCTGACTCATTTGGAGCGTCATGTGGTGTTGAGCCCTCAGAAGATGTTGCGTCATCGGCACTCTGTAGCGAGTTTAAGTGCTCGGCAATAAAGGCGTCATCGGCATCTGTAGCCGATGTAGCTTGTTCGGCGGCAACCTCGTTTTCTTCACTGCCTTGTTCAAGAACGGGTTCAGCCGACCTAACCTCTTGTTCGATTTCTTTTTCAAGCTCGTCGCTTGCCACGAATGTTTCTAACGCATCATCCAAATTATCGCCCATGACATCTCACAATCGATATGCGCACCTCAGGCACGCTTTATACACGTAGTTAGATTAAGTATACTGATTATGGTGGGTGCGAGCAGCGCAGTCACCTGAGCAGTTACCTGAGTGTAAAGTATAGATGAATGAGAATTTTATGAGCGAGACCAAGCCGGATATCCAAAAAGAGCGCATAATTCAGGGCCTGAATCGCCCCGGCCATATCTCCGATGTTGAGCTAATGGCAGACTTTACCGCATGGTACTGCAAGGCAAAGCATAAGGAGAGGCCAAAGGCCCCCGCTGAACTGGTGTCATATGAGTTGAGTGAGACTCCAGTCCAAAAGAGAGCGGTTGTATGCGAGGAGTGCGCCGAGTTTTTGCAGTATTCCGAAAAGCGCACCGCGTTTTGCACACAAGACCCTAAACCCTTCTGCGCAAACTGCTCAATCAAATGCTATGCCTCAAGGATGCAAGAGTACTCGCGTAAAGTTATGCGGTACAGCGGACCTCGCTCCCTCTTTTCGCGCCATGCGTTTTTGGCTCTCAAGCATATCTTGAAACAAAACGAACTGTAGCGTACGTTTACTCGCTATAATAAAAAACATTCAAACATTGGGTTTTTACGCATAAAAGGAGAATACGGTGGCTGATAAATATACGGCGCCAAAAGGCACAACAGACCTCATAGGAGCACAGGCGCGCGGCTGGGAGTTTTTGACCACTACAGCACGCGAGGTGTTTTCTCATTATGGCTATGAGCCGCTGTATACTCCAATTTTTGAGCACACCGAGCTTTTTACGCGCGGAATTGGCGAGGCAACCGATGTGGTGGGCAAGGAGATGTACACCTTTGAAGATAAGGGTGGCCGCTCTTTAACGCTGCGCCCCGAAAATACCGCGAGTGTAGTGCGCGCGGCTATTAATGCAAATATTACCGCAAATGGGCAGGCTGCAAAGCTCTATTACGCTGGGCCGATGTTTCGTTATGAGCGTCCCCAAAAGGGTCGTCAGCGTCAGTTCTATCAAATCGGCGCGGAAGCCCTTGGCTTAAACTCGCCCGAGGCTGATGCCGAAATGATCATTATGCTGTGGCACTTTTTTTGTCAGGCGGGTATTCCTGCTGACTCAATGCGCCTGCTAGTTAATTCTATGGGCGACGGGGCATGTCGCCCAGCCTATCGAGATAAGGTGGCAGCGTTTATTAAGGAGCATGGTGATGAGTTGTGTGAAGAGTGCAATGCACGCGCCAACACGAATCCGCTCCGCGCTTTTGACTGCAAGAATCCCTCATGCCGGGAGGTTTTTGCGTCGGCTCCACTTTTGAAAGACGAATTATGCGACGAGTGTGCTGAACACCATGCGCGTGTGTTGTCGTTACTCGAGGCGGCCGGTGTTCCTTATGTTGAAGATCCAACGCTTGTACGTGGTTTAGACTATTACACGCGCACTGTTTTTGAGGTTCAGGTCGATAATGGCCTCGGTTCACAAAACGCGATTGGCGGTGGCGGACGCTATGACGGGTTGTTTGAGTCATTGGGCGGAAAGCCAACTTCGGGCCTAGGCTTTGCTCTCGGCTTTGAACGGACCTTGCTCGCGCTTGAAGCATCAGGCGTTACGTTTGAGGATGGCTCAAGCATCGATGTGTATGTCGCCGTTGCGGACGACCTCTATCGTGATGAGGCATTTAAACTTGCAACTGAATTGCGCCGCAACGATGTCGGAGCGCTTGTTGACGTTGCGGGCAAGTCATTGAAGGCTCAATTTAAGCAGGCCGATCACGCTTCGGCGCGCTATACGGTTATTTTTGCTCCCGATGAGTACGCGCAAGGCAAAGTTGTCGTGCGCAATATGGCCACCAAAGAAGAGCGACTCGTCGCTCCCTCAGAGGTGCAAGAAGCAATTGGGGCATAAAGTAACACAGCGTTAAGCATAAACTGTTAAAATAGTTCAGTTACACGATTTCAATCCTTAAAGGAGAAGTTTTCCATGTTTGATGGCAAGTATTCAATGCGCTCGCATGTAAACGAGCAAGTTACGTCTGACCTCATTGGCCAAACAGTTACCCTCGCCGGTTGGGTAGGGAAGCGCCGCGACCATGGTGGTCTGATTTTCGTTGACTTGCGCGATAGAAGTGCCATCGTACAGACAACGTTTGACCCTGACCATTCGGGTGATGCTTTTAAAATAGCTGAGCAAATTCGTCCCGAGTGGGTTATTAAGGTGACGGGAACAGTTCGCCAGCGTCCTGAAGGAACCGCCAACCCCTCAATGGTAACGGGCGAGGTCGAGGTTGTCGTTTCTGATATTGAGGTACTCAACACCTCAAAGACTCCTCCTTTTGAAATTGAAGAAAACATTGAAACTGATGAGCTAACGCGTCTGCGTTGGCGTTATTTGGATATTCGTCGTCCTGAGGTTGCTCGTGCGCTTAAGCTGCGTAACGATGTGACGCAGGCGTTTCGCAAGGCATTAGGTGAGCGTGGATTTCTCGAGGTAGAAACTCCTATTTTGGGTAAGTCAACGCCAGAAGGAGCACGCGACTTCATTTTGCCTTCACGTCTTAATCCTGGAAAGTTTTACGCGCTCCCACAATCACCTCAGCTCTCTAAGCAGCTGCTCATGGTGGGCGGTGTCGAGCGTTATTACCAGATGGCACGCTGCTTCCGTGATGAGGACCTCCGCGCTGACCGTCAGCCCGAGTTCACGCAAGTGGATATTGAGATGAGCTTTGTGTCAATGGAAGACATTCTCACTATGATGGAAGATGTTATGACCGAGGTAATGGCTGCCGCTGGCCACGAATTCCAGACGCCACTTAATCGTATGACCTGGCATGACGCTATGGACAACTATGGTAGCGACCGTCCTGATGTGCGCTTTGATATGAAACTCATTGAGATTTCCGACCTCGTTGCAGATTGCGGCTTTAAAGTATTCGCGAGCGTTGCGCAAAATGGCGGCGTTGTTAAGACCATTAATGCAAAGGGTGCGGGCGATTTGAGCCGCGGCAAGATTGATAGTTTCAACCAGCTTGCGCTTGACAATGGCGCAAAGGGTCTCGCGTGGATTGCGTTTACGAGCGAGGGAGAAGTAAAGAGCCCAATTGTTAAGTTCTTTACCGAGGACGAGATGAATGCTATCAAGGAGCGCGCGGGCGTTGAGCCTGGCGACCTGCTCTTATTCTGTGCTGATAAGCGCCAAGTCGCAAACGAGGTGCTTGGTGCCGTTCGTTTGGCTATGGCCGATGAGTTGGGTGTTGAGCGCGCGGGCTATGCTCCTCTTTGGGTTGTTGATTTCCCTATGTTTAAGCGCGATGAAGAAAACGACCGCTGGGCCGCAAATCATCATCCCTTTACACGCGTCTTTGATGAGCATGTCGATATGCTTGAGACAGACCCCGAAAACGTCCTCTCATACTCATACGACTTGGTTATGAATGGCCTTGAGGTTGGCGGAGGCACTCTGCGTATTCACAACGCGGATGTTCAAATGCGCACACTCAAGACGATTGGCTTGGATGAAGAGACCGCTCGTGAGCAGTTCGGATTCCTTCTCGAAGCGCTTTCGTTCGGTGCGCCTCCTCATGGTGGTATCGCTCTTGGTCTCGACCGACTGGTAATGATCCTCGCGGGTGAGGATTCTATTCGTGACGTTATTGCGTTCCCCAAGACCTCAAGCGGTGCTGATCCTATGTCGGGCGCTCCTTCTGCGGTTGCTCCTCGCCAGCTTAAGGAAACTCATATACATATAAATTAGAATATCTAAGCGCGATTTTAAACGTGTCTAAAGGACGTATATAGATTCCACAAAACTTTTGTGAATATTGCGTCCTTTTACGTGCTTTGGGGGTAAACTAAGCACAGGTAAGAGAGCGCTTGAAAAAAGGATTGTACGTTGCTCTGGGGTCGCAGATATGCGGCTGAACCAACACTTTTTTATCGGGAGCTTTAATCTCAGATCTCAACAGGTATCCTCCGTAAGTAGTTGTGGAAGCTGACGAATTTGATGCGAGCACCCACCTGTTTATTGCAGGTTCACCCAGACGACCCTAGAGCAAGGTACAATCCTCGAATCGGAGATGCGTTTTGCAAAATTCTTTATTCGACTCAATGAGCGATGAAAATAAGATGAAAGTCGCTCCTCTTGCTGCTCGCATGCGCCCCCAAACCCTTGACGAATACTGCGGACAAGAAGCAGCCGTTGGCGAAGGTACGTGGTTGCGCAATGCCATTAGCAGCGACACCCTCTCTTCAATCATTCTTTTCGGCCCCGCTGGCACGGGAAAGACAAGCCTCGCGCGCATAATTGCCCAAACAACACATGCCTATTTTGATGAAGTATCTGCCGTGACAGGCACTGTGGCTGACTTGCGCAAAGCGATTGCGGAAGCGCAGACTCGCTTAGGCATTCAGGGCCAGCGCACCATTCTCTTTATTGATGAAATCCATCGTTTTTCGAAATCTCAGCAGGATGCGCTATTGCATGCGGTTGAAGATCGCACGGTGATTCTTATTGGCGCTACCACCGAAAACCCCTACTTCGAGGTGAACCCACCGCTTGTCAGCCGCTCACGTGTCGTAGAACTTGGCTATTTAAGCGATGAAGCAATTGGCGAGATTATCGCGCGAGCGCTCACTTCAGAGCGTGGGCTTAAGAATGAGTATGCTCTTGAGCCAGATGCGCTTGAGGCGCTCGTTTCACTTGCGGGAGGTGACGCCCGCGTAGCGCTCTCGACACTCGAATCGGCTGCGCAAGTGGCTTTCCATAAGGGGCCTGAGAAAAAGGGAGCCAAGCCGCGCATTACGCGAGCGATTTTGGAGGATGTGCTCCCTCAGAAAAATATCCCCTACGATAAAAAAGGCGACAATCATTATGATGTAATCTCGGCTTTCATTAAGTCGATGCGTGGCAGCGATCCTGATGCGGCTGTATACTGGCTTGCTCATATGCTTGACGGGGGGGAAGATCCGAAATTTATCGCGCGCCGTATGTTTATTCTGGCATCAGAGGATATCGGTAATGCCGACCCTCATGCGCTTCTTGTTGCGGAGGCGGCCTTTAAAGCGTGCGAAGTGATTGGTATGCCTGAATGTCGCATAAACCTTGCGCACGCGGCTATATACCTTGCTTGCGCTCCTAAGAGCAACGCTTGCTATATGGCTATCAACGAGGCGCTGCGCGAGGTGAAAAAAGGCAAGGCTCATCGTGTACCGAATCACTTGCGTGACCGCCATCGTCCTGGCTCTGAGGCTTATGGTGATTATCTCTATCCTCATGACTACGAAGGAGGGTGGGTACAGCAGCAATACTTGCCCGATGACTTGCTTGGAACAGAGTTTTACCGGCCAAAACGCCAAGGTGTTGAAGAAAAAATCTATAATAAGAAGTATAAAAGTAAATAATAGACATTTTGTTGGGTATAGAGGTCGTGGAGGCAAATCATGGAATTAAATCTCATCACAATTTTATTGGCACTACTGATTGTTGTGGGAGTTATCGTTCTCATTGCGCTTGTTCGTACCTTAAGCCATGTCAATGAACTCACAGATTCTCTGAGCAGAACGTCCAACGAGGCAGCCAAGACAATGGCCGAGTTGCGCGATGCTGCTCTCCCTATTGTCAACAAGGCAGAAGTGACTATTGACGCGGTTAATGCCGAAATGCTTCGTGTCGATGGCATTATCACGAGCCTTGAACAGACAACTGAGAGGGTCGCGGAAGCTTCTGACACGGTGTCTGGCCTTGTGAATGCCCCTGTTGAAATTGTCTCAGGCGTTACTGATCGCGTTCTTTCAATGTGGCGCCAGAAGAAAGCGGACCACAAGGCTCATCAACTTGAGGAGAAAGCCGCGAGCGCTCCTGCTCAGGCGCCCAACTCAGCACCAGCAGGGGAGGATGTTTCCACTGCGGCATCCGCAAAGTCAAAGAAAAAAACTTCATACTTTCAGGTAAAAGACTAGAGGAGAAAACGTGATGGGCGACACTATAACCCTTCGTGTTCCCGCAAAAAAGAGGTATGCCCTTGTTGCTCGAATGACGGCGAAGTCAGTCGCTACGAGCGCGGGCGCCAATGTTTTTATCGTTGATAATGTCCATCATGCCATCGAAGAAGTGTTCGTCCAGGGCTATGCGCATTGTCGTGAAAACGGTTTTTTATCGTTTGAATTTACGGTTACCGACGATGAGCTTATTACTCACGCTCGTGCAAGCGAATCCTGTGATTACAATCCAGAAGAATTTAATAAAGAGCTCAACGCTGTCATCTTAGAGTCCTTTTGTGATGAATGCACTATCGAGGCGGGGGATATCTGGGCTTTGACGATTCGCCATAGCCTTCATATGCAGGGGTCATAGGGATACGTTATGAAAGCAGCGTGAAACCGTGCATAATCGTTGCAGATCAAAGTCCTCAAAAGGGCTTAATTGGGATAAAAAAAGAACAGCCGAGCTTTTCGCTCGCTATCATGAGAATCATGACCTTGCCGCACGCGATGAACTTGCTGAAACATATTCAAATCTTGTCCGTTATCTTGCTTCGAAATTTCGCAACCGCGGTGAACCGTTTGATGATTTGGTACAAGTTGGCATGATAGGACTCCTCAAGGCTATTGAGCGTTTTGATCTTGACCGCAATCTTGAATTCACCACCTATGCGACCCCGACAATTATGGGAGAAATTAAACGACATTTTCGCGACCGAGGATGGGCCATTAAGGTGCCGCGGCGTATGCAAGAGCTTTCGGCTCAGGTCAATAAGGCCATCGAGTTTCTCTCGGTAAAGAATCAGGAAGTGCCAACGATTGGCGTTATCGCGCAGCACCTCGGCGTTTCTGAAGATGAGGTTATTGACGCACTTGAAGCAAGCGAGGCTTACGCAACCACGAGTTATGATTCTGTTGATACGTGTGGAACGGATGATGCACTATCGATACTTGATTACTACGGCAAAGATGATTTAGAGATTTATCATATCGAGGATCGCGAGCTCCTCGAAGACGCGTTGTCTCAACTTGATGAAACCGCGCGTACTATCATTCGGCTCAGATTTTTCGAAGAGTGTTCTCAGACAGATATTGCGCGATCCTTAGGAATTTCTCAAATGCAGGTCTCGCGTATTTTACGAAGATCGCTCGACTCAATGCGTTCGCATTTATCAAATTCATAGAGTTGTCTATTTTTGACTTTTTCATGGGTGCCCGAGCGTAGGTATTCGCGGTCTTTCGTGGTATTCTTTAACCTATCACTGTATAAAAAGTGTAGAGCCCAAAGTGAGCTCTACACTTGTGTTTTGTCGTTGTTAAGGAGCGCATAGGTAATGAAGACCGCAGAAATTCGCGAAAGCTTTTTAAGTTTCTTTGAAGAAAAGGGTTGCACGCGTCGTCCAAGTTCGTCGCTTATCCCTGAAGACCCTTCGCTGTTGTTGACTGCCGCCGGTATGGTGCAGTTCAAGCCAGTATTTTTGGGTGTAAAGAAACTTCCTTTTACCCGCGCAACGACCGTTCAGAAATGCGTGCGAACCACCGATATTGACATCATTGGTACCACGGGCCGTCACCTTTCATTCTTTGAAATGCTGGGAAATTTTAGTTTCGGAGATTATTTTAAACGTGAAGCAATCGCGTGGTCTTGGGAGTACTCAACTAAGGTGCTCGGTCTTGACCCCGAGCGCATCTGGGTTTCTGTTTACAAAGATGACGATGAGGCCTATGACCTTTGGCTTGAAGAAACCGAGATTCCTGCTGAGCGCATTGTGCGTCTTGGCGACGAAGACAACTTCTGGGCCGCTGGGCCAACGGGACCGTGTGGTCCTTGTTCAGAGCTTCACTACGACAAGGGTCCAGAGTACTCCTGCGGAAAAGATACCTGTGCGGTAGGTTGTGACTGCGACCGTTATCTTGAGTTTTGGAACCTCGTGTTTATGCAGTACAACCGCGACGAGGAGGGCAACCTCACGCCGCTTCCTCGCAGAAATATCGATACGGGTATGGGTCTTGAGCGCATTGCGGCAATATTGCAAGGCGGTGACTCGAACTATGATACCGACCTCATGCAGGACCTCATAAGACTGAGCGAAGAAATCACCGGCAAGAAATATCGTGAAGACGGTTCGACTGACGTAGCGCTGCGCATTATCGCGGACCATGCGCGTTCAGTGACCTTTATGATTGCCGATGGTATTTTGCCTTCCAACGAGGGACGCGGTTATGTGTTGCGCCGTCTGCTTCGACGAGCCGTACGTTATGGTCGCTTGCTCGGCGTTGAAGAGCCCTTCATGGTGCGCATGTCTAATAAAGTCGTCGAACTCATGGGACAGGCATATCCTGAAATCGTCACTCATCATGACCTTATTGAGGGCATTATCGGTGCCGAAGAAGAGCGCTTCGGGGCAACCCTGCGCACGGGACTTGCTTACCTCGAAGAAGCGCTTGACGGGATGAAAGAAGGCGACACCCTGAGCGGAGTTACGGCGTTTACGCTTCATGACACCTATGGATTCCCCTATGACCTCACGGTAGAAATTGCTGGTGAGCAGGGTATTGCGGTTGATGAGGGACAGTATCTCACCGAGATGGATAAGCAGAAGAATCGCGCGCGCTCACACGTCAAGGACGACGTGTGGAACACCTATGGCGGCGTATATGCTGACCTTGCAAAAGAGTATGGTCCGACGTATTTTTCGGGCTATGACCATGATGAAGATACCGGACGTGTTATTGCGCTGGTGAAAGACGGCATTGCCGTGGAGACCGCTACTGCTGGCGAGCATGTTGAAGTAGTGCTCGACAAAACACCGTTCTACGGTGAGCAGGGTGGACAGGTTGGCGATACGGGCACTCTTACGGTTTCAAACCCTGAAGATGGTACTACGCGCGCTGCGCTCAAGGTTGAAGATACAAACGTACAAGAAAAGATTTTGCGTTCACATAAAGCAGTTGTTGAAGAAGGCACTATTACCGTAGGCGATAGCGTATGCGCTCGCATTGATGTTCTTCGTCGTGAGCGTATTCGTCGTAATCACACGGCCACCCATTTGCTGCACTGGGCGCTTCATAAAGTGATTGGCTCTCACGCTTCGCAGGCTGGTAGCCACGTTTCTCCTGAGCGTTTACGTTTTGACTTTACGCATTTCGAGGGCCTCACGCGTGAGCAACTTGATAAGATTGAGCGCCTCGTCAATGCAAAGATTTTCGAGAATCATCCTGTGCGCAACTACGAAACATCGCTTGAGACAGCTCGTGAGAGTGGCGTCACTGCGCTCTTTGGTGAGAAGTACGGCGATTTTGTGCGTGTGCTTGAAGCGGGTAATTTTAGCAAGGAACTCTGCGGAGGCACGCATGTTGGCGCTACCTCTGAAATCGGTTTCTTTAAGATTGCGAGTGAATCTTCGGTAGGTGCGAATGTTCGTCGTATTGAAGCGGTCACGAGTTTTGACGCTTATGCATTGACGCTTGAGCATCAGCGTGAACTTTTCGAAACCGCTCAAGAATTGAAAGTGTCTTGGCATGATGTTTCGGAAAGAGTATCGTCAACACTCAAAAAAGCGAAAGAAGCAGAGTCTCTTGCCAAAAAGGCCAAGGACGCAGCAGCATCCGACAATCTTGCGGGTCTCGCAGAGCATGCTTCTGTAATCAATGAATACAAGGTTGTTGTTGAAAAAGTTGAGGGTATGCGAGCAGCAGAATTAAAGCCAGCGTGGGACGTTGTTCGTTCTCGCGGCATCGATGCGTTTGTTCTCATGGGTGCAGATGCCGAAACGGGCAAGCCAATCTTTATTGCTGCGGCAAATGACGCGGCGGTAGCGCGTGGATTTAACGCCGGCGCACTCGTTAAAGGTGTTGCTGAAATCTTGGGAGGCCGTGGTGGCGGAAAGCCTACAATGGCTCAGGGTGGAGCGGCAGACGCTTCAAAACTTGATGAAGCGTTGAGCTACGCCAAAGGCGAGTTGGGGCTGTAACAGTCGTGAGAATCGCTGCGCTCGATATTGGTGATACGCGTACGGGCGTTGCTCTTGCAGACGCTCGAGGTCGTATCGCGACACCTTTTGCCGTATTTGAGACGCGCGAACTTATCTCGAGTGGAACAAAACTTCGTCAGTTTATTGATGATTATGAAATCGAGCATTTTGTGGTGGGGCTCCCGCTTTCGCTCAGTGGGGAAGAGGGATCGCAGGCGCGTCACGTTCGCGCCCTCGCTGCAAAAATTTTTAAAGCGTGTAATTATTCTGCAGACGATGACGCGTGTCTTGAGGAAGAGCGCGTTACCTTCTATGATGAGCGTCTCTCAAGTGTTGCGGCAAAGCAAGCGCTTGCGGAGCATGAACTAAGTGAACGTGAAATGAGGGGCAAGGTCGATAAGATTGCGGCCGCGCTCTTTTTGCAGAGCTATCTCGATGCGCACAATGCATAGAGTTGGGAGAAAAGATGCAATCTCGTCATAGTCAAAAAGGCAACAAGGGACTCAAGGCTGCTATTGGCATTGCTGTTGCCCTTTGTCTGATTATTGCGCTTGGATTTATGTGGGCGATGTTTGGCTCGGCATCTTCGTCGAAAGTAACTAAGGGCCAAGCTGTCACTGTTGAGATCAAAGAGGGTTCAGGAACGTCTGATATCGCCCAATCGCTTTCTGATGCGGGCATCATAGGAAGTCCTTTGATGTTTCGCCTTCAGTCACGCTTGAATGGCTCTGATGGCCAGTATAAAGCGGGTGTGTACAAGTTGACTGCGGGTGAGTCTCTGGGCAAAGTCATGGATGTCTTAAAAAAGGGCCCCGAGGCGGTCTATGTGACCGTTACCATTCCCGAGGGAAAGACCGTCGCTCAGATTGGGCAAATTCTCGAGAAAAAAGCGGGCATTAGTGCTGACGAATTTGTTGCATATGCACAATCGGCGGCACCAGAATTTGCGAAGAAATATCCGGTCCTTCAGGGAGCATATAACAATTCTCTTGAGGGCTATCTGTTTCCCGATACGTATCGCGTTGCAGCGAATGCTACGGTGAAGGAAGTTGCCGCGATGATGGTCGGTCGTTTCAACGAGGTCTATTCATCACTCACCATCCCAGCTGCGCGCGCGCAAAAATATAACACTAATCAATTGGTTACCATCGCATCGCTTGTTGAGCGTGAGGTGTCTAAAGCATCGGACCGCCCCCTCGTCGCGAGCGTTATCGATAATCGTCTTGCGCAAGGTATGCGCCTTCAATTTTGTTCTTCAGTACAGTTTTTACTCCCTGGCGAAGAAGAGCGCACGAAGATTCGATTGACTAATGCTGATATCAGTATCGACAGTCCCTACAACACTTATAAGAACCAGGGTCTTCCTCCCGGTCCCATCGCAAATCCTGGAAAAGCGGCACTTGAGGCTGCTATAAAACCAGCGACTTCGGATTATCTGTACTTCCAAGTGATCGATAAAAAGGGAACAACCAAATTCGATAAAACTGCGGCCGCTTTTAACAACACTAAAGCGCGCGCAAAAGCAACGATAGGAAGATAGCATGGCTTTTCCGGACTACTATCTCAACTCAGTACTCTCAATTGACCTTGATGCTCTGTGGTCTCAGGGTATCAAAAACATCTTGCTTGACCTCGACAACACGTTGTTGCCACGTGACCGTGATGAAATACCCTCAGAGTTCAAAGAATGGGCTCATCTGATTAGGGCCAAGGGCTTCAAAGTTTGCCTTTTGTCAAATAATTGGCATGGTCGCATTGTGGATGTTGCGGGAGATTTAGACTTTGAACTTGTGTCAAAGGCGGTTAAACCGTTTCCTCCCGCATATTTGATGGCACTGCATAAACTTAAGGCGAAGGCAAAAAATACCGTTATGATCGGTGATCAACTCTTTACCGATGTGCTCGGCGGTACCTTGATGGGGATGACCACAATTATGGTGCTTCCTCTCTCGAAGCAAGATCTTAAGCACACATTGATGCTGCGGAAAGTTGAGAAACTTATTATTCGCGATCGCATGCCACAAGAGTCGATGTAGGATGAAGAACGCGCCTCTCAAGTTTTTTGTGTTAGGAACCCCCATTACCCATTCGTTGTCTCCGCTTATGCATAATGCCGCCTTTGAGGCGGCGCGGGCAAACGCTACCTTTGAAGCGCGTGACCCTCGCAATGTTGAGGGATTTTTAGCATTGTGCGACGAGTTTGCTTCACAGGCGGGCGCGGGCGTTGGTGGCTTTTGTGTGACGATTCCCTATAAACAAGAAGCTTTTAAGCGCTGTGAAATTTTGTCGCCCGCTGCGCGCGTCATTGGCGCCGTAAATACCGTAACATGCCAGAGTGATGGGCTGCTTAAGGGCGATAATACGGATGCGATTGGATTCGTGCAAAGTCTTGCCCATGAACTTGGCGCGCATGATTTGCCAGCGCTCTCAAACCATTCAACCGCGCTTGTAGTCGGTACGGGCGGCGTGGCACGCGCGATTGCTTATGCGCTCATCGATTCCCGCATAAGCAGTGTGACTGTTTCATCTCGCCATCTGCAGAGTGCCCAAGACTTTATTGCCTCATTGAACGAATTTGCGCAAACAAAGGGCGTCAACTTGTGTGCTTGCGAGGACGCTACACACAACGCTGTTGGAGAGTTTGACGTTGTCGTAAACGCAACGCCCTTGGGCCTGCGCGATGATGATCCGGCGTTTGCCGAGGCTGCATGGCTTAAGGCTGCTAAGGGTTTTGTGTTTGATGCGGTGTATCGCAAAGAGCACGCAACCCGTTTGGTACGTGAAGCTCGCCTCTCGGGTGTGCCAGCGTGCGATGGACGGCGTATGCTTGTTGAACAGGGAATAGCCGCACAAAATATTTGGAATGAAACATTTCATTTTTGGGATAATGAAACTATCGCCGCACAGGTTGCGCGCGCCATGTATGAATCAGTATTAACGCACGGAGAAGGCGAATCAAAATGACCATCGGTGTACCAGACCTCGAAAACACTACGCAATTCAAAGCGGTGGGCTCCTCCCAGGGAGAAGCCCCAAAGATTCACGTCGCGCTTATTGGGTTTATGGGTGCTGGAAAATCTACTGTAGCGCAGCTCATTGCGCGTGACTTTGGCCTGATTCTTGTTGATACGGATGCCGAAATTGAAAAAGAAGAAGGTATGAGTATCTCCGATATTTTTGAGAAAAAGGGTGAAACCTATTTTCGCAATCGCGAGACTGAAGTTCTTGCGCGCGCTTTTGAATCTACGCAGCCCAGTATTGTGGCGTGCGGCGGAGGCGTGATAACGCAACCAGAAAATCGGGTTCTTTTAGAAAAGAAAGCATATGTTGTTTACCTTACTATTCAGCTTGAGCAGGCATTAGCTCGTTTTGATGACTATGCTTCGCGTCCACTTTTGGCACGGGCTGGCTGTACTGATGCTATTTTTGCGCTCATGGAGGCGCGTATCGGTCTCATGGAAGCAGCAGGGGACGTCTACGTGACGACTGACCGCAGAACCCCCGAAGAAGTGGAACGGGTTGTTGTCGAGCGGCTCAAGGAGGCTGGTTATGAGTTCTTGCGAGAGCACTAATTTAGACGCTACAACGCTCAGGCTTGATGTTGAGCTTTCAAGCGCATTCTATCCAATATTCTGGGGAGAAAATGCCCCCGCGTATTTTGTCAATTTCCTCAAAGAGCACTATGAGGCGAGTCGTGTTGTCATAATTGCTGACGAAAATACGGCAGAACTTTTTGGCGTGCTCTATGAATCGATGTTTATTTCGGCCGGTTTCGAAGTGGTCGCGCTTACGGTCACCGCAGGGGAAACGGTCAAAAACTGGAATACGGCCGGTCAACTTCTTGAGGCTTTTGCCCAAAATCATGTTGAACGCAGAGATCTCATTGTGTCACTGGGTGGTGGTGTGATTTCAGATTTGGCGGGATTTGTTGCCTCGGTGTATCAGCGTGGCGTGCATTTCGCTCAGATTTCCACATCGCTTCTGAGTATGGTCGATGCTTCTGTCGGTGGGAAAACTGGTGTTGACTTAGAGGCGGGCAAGAACCTTGCGGGAGCGTTTAAGCAGCCCGTCGCGATACTGATGGATAGCGACACGCTCGCCACGCTCCCTGAAAGCGAATATGTGTGTGGTCTCGCTGAGGTGTGCAAAACCGCCCTTCTTGAGGGCGATGATTTTGTAGACTTTCTCTTAGAACATGCAGAAGGTATTCGTAACCGTGAAGCCGCGGTTGTGCGCGAGATGGTGACGCGTTGTATTGCGTTTAAAGCATCTGTCGTTGCTCAAGACGAGCACGATTTCGATGCTCGTGAATGTCTCAACTATGGGCATACGCTTGGTCATGCTATTGAGAAAGTCCTTGGATATGGTGCCGTTTCTCATGGCGCAGCTATCGCTCAGGGCATGCGCTTTGCGGCGCGTGTGAGTGCTCAGGTGCTTGGCGCCGACCTCGAATTTGTACGCAAGCAAGACCAATTGCTTGATGTATTTGGCATTGCACCAATGCCATCTCCCGCTGATTCAGCGACGATGATGGAGGCTATGCGCAATGATAAAAAGGTTCGTTCAGGCGCGGTGCGCATGGTGCTCGTGACCACTCCGGGAACATGGCAGTGCGTGACTATTGACGAAACAACGATGTATGACCATCTCAATGCGTGGGCACACCAACCGAAAGAGGCGTAAACCATGGGGAGCAAATCAAGCAATGAGTATCGCTATCTTATTATCCATGGGCCCAATCTCAATTTGCTAGGAGAGCGAGAGCCAGATATTTATGGGACGCTCACCGAAGATAGAATTGCCCAGACGATTTGTGATGTGAGCCAAAGAGACGTTGACCTCTATCAGTCTAATCACGAGGGGGACCTCATTGATGCGCTCCATGAAGCGTCGCGTGAGTACGATGGTGTCATCATTAATCCAGGAGCGCTCACACACTACTCCTATGCAATTTATGATGCCATTCGAGCAATAGATGTTCCTGTTGTGGAGGTTCACCTCTCCGACATTAACGGACGAGAGGCATTTCGCGCAACGAGCGTGACGGCTCCCGCGTGTAGAGCGCAGTATTTTGGTGAGGGGATCGAAAGTTATAAAAAAGCGATGAGCTTTTTGCAAGATTTGGTAGAAAGGGAAGTGGACTAATGGATTCATCTTTGCGCATCAAAAAAATTCGGGAAAAAATGGCGGCAGAAGGCGTCAAAGTTTTCTTGATTACTCATTCAAGCAATGTTGATTATGCGACTGGTTTCGATGGGATTCACGATGAAGAAGACCCTCATGCGGTCATTATTACGCCAGATAAGGCGTTCTTTTTGACCGATAGTCGCTACATTGAGGTCGCGACAAAGCAAGCTGCTACGAGCGAGTACGAGGTAATTTGCACAACAGCCGTGCTTGCTGATGAAGTTGCGCACAATATTAAGGATCTTGGTGAAAAGGCGTGCGCCATCGAAGGCGGAATCTCTCACAGAGCTTTCTGCGCGTATGAGAAAAAGTGCAGCCCTGTTGAGCTTGTTGTTGCTGACGGATGGGTAGAAAAGATCCGCTATCAAAAGAGTGATGAGGAGATTGAGCGTATCGCTGCCGCGCAGGCGGTTACTGATAAGGCTTTTGCTCATATCTGTTCATTTATCAAAGAAGGCATGACCGAGCGCGAGATTGCGGTTGAACTTGAGTATGCAATGAAACGCCTTGGCGCTGATCGTATTGCCTTTGAAACCATTGTAGCGAGCGGCCCTAACGGTTCACTGCCACACTGTGTTCCAGGGGATCGTAAAGCGTGTCGGGGAGATTTCATTACGATGGATTTTGGTGCCGAAGTGGCGGGCTACAAGTCAGACATGACACGCACGGTTGCCGTGATTGAAATTTCCGATGAGAAAAAGAAGATTTACGATACCGTTTTTGCGGCGAACGCGGCAGGTAGCGCAGCGGTACAGGCAGGCGTTTCGGGCAAGGATGTCGATAGTGCTGCTCGTCAAGTTATTGAGGATGCCGGTTTTGGTAAGTTCTTTGGACATGGTTTAGGGCATGGCGTTGGTCTTGATATTCATGAAGGACCTAATGCATCACCTCGATCGGTAGACGTGCTTAAGGCTGGAGATATTATCACTATAGAGCCAGGCATTTATCTCGCCGGTGACTGTGGTGTTAGAATAGAAGACCTAGTAGAAGTACGAGAGGGCGGGGCGCGCATCTTTACGCAATCTCCGCACGAACTCGTTTTTGTTGGATAGTATTAATACGAGAAAGGCAACACCGTGGCAATCACAACGGCAAACTTTAAAAACGGTATGTGCATTATGCACGATGGCAAGCGCTGGGTCATTATTGAGTTCCAGCACGTTAAGCCAGGTAAGGGTGCGGCATTTGTGCGTACTAAGCTTAAAGAACTTGAGTCAGGCCGTGTTGTTGAATATACGTTCCGTGCAGGTGAGAAGTTTGATGATGTACGCGTTGAGAACAAGACGATGCAGTACCTCTATAACGATGGCGGTACCTACTATTTCATGGACACAACATCATATGATCAGGTTGAACTCGACGGTGATTTTGTAGGCGATGCGCGTCAATGGCTTCAGGAGAACGATGAAGTTCAAATTCTCACTGCTGATGGTGACTACATCGGCGTTGAGCCTCCTATGTTCGTTGAACTTGAGGTTACCGAGACTGAGCCTGGCTTTAAAGGCGATACGGTTCAGGGCGGCAATAAGCCTGCTACGCTTGAGACAGGTGCCGTTGTTCAGGTTCCTATGTTTGTCAACATCGGAGACAAGCTTAAAATCGACACACGCGACGGGCGCTACGTAACACGCGTATAGATTTGTATCACGCGAAGTGCAAAAGCCCGGAGCTTAAGCTTCGGGCTTTTTTTCAATATTTTTCCGGTGAGTGGAGATACTTTAGTAAAGTAAAGTGTATGTAAGGTATAATATACTTTTAAAGAATTTTGACATATTTAGTTTTATCGAGGAGAAGCTATGCAGCCAGTCCACATCACCGATACCACACTTCGCGACGCTCACCAATCACTGTGGGCCACTCGCATGGAAATTGGGGACATGCTTCCCATTTTGTCGAAGATGGACTCGGTTGGCTACTGGTCGCTGGAGGCGTGGGGTGGCGCCACCTTCGATACCTGTTTACGCTTCCTTGACGAAAACCCTTGGGAACGTCTCCGCACCATCAAAAAGCACTGCCCAAAAACTCCTCTTCAAATGCTGACTCGTGGCCAAAACCTCGTGGGCTATCACCATTATTCAGATGACATTGTTAATCGTTTCACCGCAGCCTCAAAGCGCAATGGCGTGCATGTATTTCGCGTGTTTGACGCGCTTAATGATATTCGCAACATTGAAGCTTCGGCACGTGCTATTAAAGACTGCGGTGGACATTTTGAGGGCGCGATTAGCTATACGATTTCTCCTGTTCATACTATCGACTCATATATCGAGTATGCGCTTGCTCTCAGAGATTTAGGCGCCGATACGATTTGTATTAAAGATATGGCGGGTATGCTGACCCCCTTCAGGGCAGAGCGCATGGTAGCCGCCATCAAAGAAGAGGTCGATTTACCTATTCACCTGCACTGCCACTACATCGGTGGTATGGCTCCTATGAATTACCTCAAGGGAGTTGAAGCGGGCGCGTCAATTATTGATACGGCCGTTGTTTCTCTTGCGTTTGGCAACAGCCAGCCAGCTGGTGAGATGCTGGTGGCTGCTCTCAAAGAAAGCCCTTATGATACAGGCCTTGACCTCGATTTGCTCTTTGAGATTGCGCATTATTGGGAAGACGTGCGCGAGAAGAAAAACGTTAAGCGCGGCTTCACTTCGCTACTCTCAATGGAAGTATTTTCGCACCAAGTTCCTGGCGGCATGATGTCGAACTTGGTGAGCCAGCTTGAACAACAAAAGGCTCTTGACCGTCTCGACGACGTACTCAATGAGATTCCTAAAGTTCGCGCTGAGGTGGGCTATCCTCCACTTGTTACGCCAATGTCACAAATCGTTGGAACTCAGGCGGTACTTAATGTGCTGACGGGTAAGCGTTGGTCGATTGTTCCTCAAGAAATGAAGGATTACTTGCGCGGGCTTTATGGACAAGCTCCTGGCCCCGTCAACAAAGAAATTTATCAGCAGGTGCTCGGTGACATTGTGCCACTTGATCCATCGGTTCGCCCCGGCTCACTTGCTACGCAAACGTTTGATGACTTCGCCGAAGAGATTGGCGACCTTGCGCATAGCGAGGAGGATGTATTGATGTATGCCTTGTTCCCCAATGAGGCACGTACGTATTTGGAGAATCACCAAAAGGGTGCTGAGAGTGCCGTCTTTATGATGGGAACTGAGGGCCAGATTTCACGAGAGGAAGAAGCTGTGGACGTAGGACAGATTCGCGACTTAATTCGCACGCTAGAAACAAGTGATGTAGCCGAGGTTGTTATTGAAGAGGGAGATACTAAGATTACTCTTCGCAAGCCAAGCGCTTCACCAATCCCAACTGCGCCAGTAGTAACACAATCTGCGCCCGAGGCTGCTTTTGCAAGCCCCGCTTCACATGTGGGCGCGCCTGAGTCAAGCCGCCCAAGCACGTGGAAAACGGTTATTGCTCCAATGGTTGGCACGTTCTATGCTTCGCCGTCTCCTGAGGCGCCGGTGTACTGTTCGGTAGGCGATTGCGTTGAGGCGGGTAATGCCCTCTGTATTGTAGAGGCAATGAAACTAATGAACGAAATTGAGATGCCTGAGATGGGCGTCATTAAAGAGATTCCCGTGAGCAACGGTGAAGCTGTCGAGTACGGTACGGTATTGTTCTACTACGAGTAGGAAAGCTAATTCATGATAGAAAAAATCCTTATTGCTAACCGTGGTGAGATTGCGGTTCGTATCATTCGCGCAGCTCAAGAGCTCGGTGTCAAAACGGTTGCTGTTTATTCAGAGGCTGATAAAGACGCGCTTCACGTTCGTCTCGCTGATGAAGCAGTGTGCGTTGGACCAGCGCCTTCCATGAGCTCGTATCTTGTGCAGGCTAACATTATTATGGCAGCGCTCAATACGGGCGCGCAGGCCATTCACCCTGGCTATGGCTTTTTGGCTGAGAACGCCGATTTCGCGCGTAAGTGCAAGGAAGAGGGCATAAAGTTTATCGGACCAAGCGCTGATGCCATTGATTCAATGGGCAACAAGGCGCAGGCTCGAGCCAGCGCGATTGCGGCTGGCGTTCCTGTTGTGCCGGGCTCAGATGGAACGATTGACTCTATTGAAGAGGCACTCACGTTTGCGCGCAAAGTAGGCTTTCCAGTGCTCGTTAAAGCATCGGCAGGTGGTGGCGGCAAGGGTATGCGCGTTGCTACTGACGAGGAAGATTTGGCAAAGCAATTCGTCGCGGCCAAAACGGAGGCAGGCGCAGCATTCGGCAACGATGAAGTTTATCTCGAACGCTATCTGCTCCGTCCTCGGCATGTTGAGATTCAGCTTCTGACCGATACGTTCGGTCATGCGCTGTACCTTTTTGAGCGCGATTGCTCAATTCAGCGTCGCCATCAAAAACTCCTCGAGGAAGCTCCTTCGCCTGCACTCGATGAAGCAACGCGAGCTCAGATGGGTGAGGCGGCCGTGGCCTTGGCGCGCGCGGTCAACTATGAGGGTGCGGGCACTATTGAGTTTTTGTTTGACACCGATGGTAAGTTTTATTTCATGGAAATGAATACTCGTGTGCAGGTTGAACATCCTGTGAGTGAGCAAATATCGGGCGTTGATATTATTAAAGAACAGATTCGTGTCGCTTCAGGCCTTCCTCTCACCATTACGCGTCAAGAAGATTTGAAGGTGCTTGCGCACGCAATCGAATTTCGCATTAATGCCGAAGATCCTGCGCGCAATTTTATGCCCTGCCCGGGTACGATAAAGAATATGAACCTTCCGGGTGGTTTTGGTGTGAGAGTTGACACGCATCTTTATAACGGTTATAAAGTACCTCCTACGTATGATTCGCTTCTCGCAAAACTCATTGTTTGGGGCGCTACGCGAGACGAAGCGATTGCTCGCGGGAAACGTGCGTTGAGTGAGCTTGTTATCGAAGGAATCCCTACAACGGTTCCTTTTCATCGAGCGGTCCTTGAAAACGAAGCGTTTAGGCGCGGAGAAGTTTACACTGATTTTATCGAAACGCAGATGAATGACTCCTCAATAGAGTAGAATAGAAAAGACTGTTAGGAGAAACATCATGGCAGATAAATTAGTTCTTGATGGGCTCACCGTAGCCCCCAATGTTATTACTACTATCGTAAGCATCGCAACGACCAGTGTTGAGGGTGTTGCGTCAATTTATGCTCCCACGCTTCGTAAAGCGCAGGGTGGCCGCGGTATAGAAATCACAACTAATGAGCAGGGACAACTCGAAATTTCTGTTCACGTTCAGGTATTTTTTGGCGCAAAATTGCGCGAGTTAGGTGAAGCAATTCAGAATGGAATTGCGGATGCGCTTTCAGTGCAGCTTGGGGTAACCCCTGTACATATCGACATCTTCATCGACTCCCTTGTTTTTGCAGAGTAGAGAAGAATTCATGGAATCACATAGTACTAATAAAAAAGCTCGCACCGAGCAAAATCCTCGCGCGCATGCACGTATTTACGCGCTTCGTTTGCTGTATCAACGCGAAATTGTTTGTGAACCGCTGTCAAAAATAATACAGCATGGCGATTACGAAATTGAAAACTCAATGCGCGACGAGTGCCAGTGTCCTTATATGGATGAATGCACTCCTTATAAGTATTTTGAGCAGTTCGGTGAGTGGCCGCTTGACTACGAGTGCCCTCACGAGTCGCTCCAGCCGACTGAGAAAAGGGCGGCTTGCCGTCGCGCGACAACGTGTCGCTGTCGCCGTTTTTACATGGATCATAAGGAATGTCCTCCAAAAGGGTATCCTTATCAGGATGGCGATTGGTCAAAGAACCGTTGTCGCTGCGCGCACTATGCTTCATGCGAGTATCGCAAGTTTTATGAAAGTTTTGAGGGTGCACCTGATGCCTATGCCACTTTGTTGAGCTATGGTGTCGAGGACCATCTGGTGGAGATTGACGAGATTTTGCAGCAGACGTCTGAAAATTGGTCGCTCAGCCGCATGCCTTTGGTCGATCGCACGATTCTGCGTATGGCGGTGTGGGAGCTTCTCTATAATGATGACATTCCTACCTCGGTAGCAATCAATGAAGCCGTTCGTATTGCAAAAGAATATGGCGGCGAGGATTCTTCAAAGTTTATTAACGGTATTCTTGGCAAGGTTGCTCGTGAACGCGGGCAGCAGGAGCAGGGAGCTGAAGAGTAATGGCACAAGAGACTTTTTCATATGCCGAGGCCAAAGAGCGTCTTGACGTCCTCGTAGACGAGGTGCGTAAAAAAGATATCTCTCTTGAGAAGAGTCTCGATTTACTTGAAGAAGGCGTGCGCCTTGCGAATCAGTGCACTGAACTTATTGACCAGGCTGACTGGGATGCCTTGCTCCCCGAAAATGGTGAAGTTCAAGATGAGTCAAGCGACACCGAGGATGATGCAGACGACCTAGAAAATCTCGAAGAGGTTACTCTCGAGGATATTGAGCAAGACATAAGAGATTCAGAATAGAAGGCATGCCTATGGCAGTCCGCATTCTTGATACCATACATTGTCCAGGCGACCTCAAGGCTCTTGATAATCAGCAGCTCGAAGTACTTGCTGCTGAAATTCGTCGTGAGCTTGTTGACTCAGTTTCGCAAACGGGCGGGCATTTGGCTCCGAACTTAGGTGTCGTTGAGCTCACTCTTGGCATCTATCGCAGCCTCGATTGCCCTCGAGACCAAGTTGCCTTCGATGTTGGTCATCAGTCATATATTCAAAAACTTATCACTGGGCGTTGCTCGTCGTTTTCATCGCTCCGCACGCACGGAGGCATTTCCGGCTTTCCTAAGCGCAGCGAATCTGAATACGATTTGTTCGGCTCAGGTCACGCGAGTGATTCAATTTCCATCGCTACTGGTGTTGCCGCTGCTCGTGACGCAAAGGGCGAGGATTATGAGGTTGTCGCTGTGATTGGCGATGGCTCTTTAACGGGCGGTATGGCATGGGAAGCCCTCAATCATTTGGGCCACACGCAATCACGCGTCATTGTCATTCTCAACGACAATGAAATGTCGATTTCTCGCAATGTGGGAGCGTTGGCCAGTTATCTGGGCCGCATCCGTCTCAATAAACGGTACTGGGGGTTGCGTGAGTCGCTGCAAACGCGTCTTGAGCAATCTGGCATGGTGGGACAAACGCTTTCAAATGCAGGTAAGACGCTTAAGGATTCGTTTAAACAGTTGATGGTTCCTGGCATGCTCTTTGAGGAGATGGGGCTGCGCTATGTGGGTCCTATCGACGGACATGATATTGCTCAGGTTCAGGCGGCTATTCAGAGCGCTAAGGGCGCGGATGGCCCAGTTCTCATTCATGCGGTGACCGAAAAGGGAAAGGGTTACACGCCGGCAGAAGAACAACCCATGGCTTTTCATGGAATTTCTCCCTTCGATCCAACGACGGGCAAGGTTGCTCCTTCAAGTAAACCCGCGTCTTATACCTCAGTGTTTGCTAACGCACTCATAGCTGAAGCACAGCGCAATCCACGTATTCACGCAATCACTGCGGCGATGGCCCCCGGAACGGGACTCGATAAATTCGCGCACCATTTTCCCGAGCGCTTTCATGATGTTGGAATTGCCGAAGAGCATGCAGTAGCTTTCGCCGCTGGACTAGCTTTTGGTGGAGAAATGCCAGTTGTGGCAATTTATTCCACCTTCCTCCAACGCGCTTATGATCAGGTAATGGGCGACGTTGCCCTGCAGGGGGCACATGTTGTTTTTGCTCTTGATCGCGGAGGATTTGTTGGCGAAGATGGCCCAACGCACCATGGTCTTTATGATCTTTCGTATCTGCGCACCGTGCCAACCATGCGCATTATGGCACCACGCAATGAGGCCGAGTTGGTCGATGCGCTTCATACTGCCCTGGAACTCGATGGGCCCGTTGCTTTGCGCTATCCACGCGGGGCTTCAGAGGGCGTTGAAATGCCCGAGCATCCACGTAGTTGGGAAGTGGGTAGGGGCGTCACTTTGCGCGAAGGCTCAGATGTAGCCCTCCTCGCGGTAGGCCGCATGGCCAACACATCCCTGCAAGCTGCTGAGCTCTTGCGTGCCAAAGGAATCGAGGCAAGCGTTATTGATATGCGCTGGGTAAAGCCGCTTGATGAAGAAACCATTATTGCGGCTGCTCGTTCACATAAGCTCTTGGTGACCGTTGAAGAAAATACGGTGCGGGGTGGTTTTGGGGCAGGTGTTCTCGAGGTGCTATCTGCTCATAATGTCCAAACGCCGACGTGTGTTTTAGGCACTCCCGATGAGTTTACTACTCAGGGAACAATGGATGAATTACTTGCGCAATATGGCCTTGATGGAGCGGGTATCGCCCTCTCGGTCGAGGAGCGCTTCGCTTTTGTTGAGGAGTGATAATAATGACACGACAACGCGTCGATGAACTCCTCACCCAACAGGAATACTTTTCAACACAAGAAGAAGCTGCTCGCGCCATTTTGGCGGGAGAAGTTTTTATTAATGATGCCGCTCATCGCAAGGTTTTAAAACCAGGCGAACAGTTGAGCGATGCGACAACGTTTGACGTAAAAACTATTAAGCAATATGTAAGTCGTGGAGGAGAAAAGCTTAAGGGAGCCTTAAGCGCTTTTCACTATGATTTGAGCAGTAAGAACGTAGTGGATGCGGGCGCTTCGACGGGCGGCTTTACTGACTGCGCGCTGCAAGAGGGCGCGGCACATGTGAGCGCTATCGACGTGGGGTATGGTCAACTTGCGTGGAAGTTGCGCAACGACCAACGGGTGAGTGTGTACGAACGCATGAATATCCGCGAAGCAGACGCAGGTGCCGTTGGGGGGCCGTTTGACGTTGCCGTGGCTGATCTCTCGTTTATTCCCCTTGATCGCGTGTTGCCGGCTCTTATTGAGTTAGTCAATCAACGCGGTGATTTGATTATTTTGGTGAAGCCACAGTTTGAAGCCGCACAAAGTGAGATTGGGCATAAAGGTGTGGTAAGCGGTCAGTCAACGCATAGTCGTATCCTAGCTGATGTTCTCAAGGATTTCGCGCGTTACGGTCTGACTGTTTGTGATGTAACTTTTTCGCCCATTAAGGGACCTGAAGGAAATATTGAGTTTTGGATTTACGCAAGCAGGCAACAGGCCGAAACCTCAATTTTTCCTCATCAGTATGAAGAGTGCGCAGCACGAGTTGTTGCTCAGGCGTACGAGGTATTGGGCTAAAATGAGAATAGAAAGAGTGAGGTGAGAGAAATGACCAAAAGTATTCTTTTTGTTTTGAAAGACAATAATGAACAATTAGGCGAAGCCGCCTTTGATCTTGCATCTCGCTGTACACATAAAGGCTGCAATGTTTTTGTTACGGACAACGAGAGCTCAACGGTGTCAGGGCTGCCCGCCATGGACATCAACGAGCGTCCCGACCTTATTGTGACGCTCGGTGGCGATGGTACGATTTTGCGCGCTGTGCGCAGTTTTCGCTCAAAAGCTGCTCCCTTTTTAGGTATTAAGCTGGGAAAACTCGGCTTTTTGACAGGCGCTACGCTCGAAGAAGCGCGCGAAGCTATTGACGCGGCGCTTGAAGGGCGCGCTTGTATCGAGAAGCGCAATCTTGTTGAAGTGTCTATTTATAAAGATGAAAAACTTGTTGTTCTTGAGCATGCTTTAAATGAAATTGTCGCTGGACGCCCTGCTGGCGCGCCGCTCATAACAACACGATTAAAAATTAATGGTCACCAACTCTATACGACGAGTGGTGACGGTCTCATCATTTCGTCCTCAACGGGTTCTACGGCTTACGCTCTATCAGCAGGTGGGCCCATTATGTCGCCAGAATTTGATGGCCTCGTTGTCGTGCCGCTCGCTTCGCATACGCTCATCCAGCGCGCGGTCGTGACTGGTTCCCAAGAAATAATTACGCTTGATTTCCCTGATGAACAACGCGCTCTAGTAGAGTTTTCGTTCGATGGTCTTTCGACTGTTCAGGTGCACAAACCATCGCGCGCCGTGTTTCGGGTTGCCCAAGAGACCATATCGCTCATTAAACTTGATAGCCGGTTGTTTTATGATACGGTCGCTTCAGAATTTTTCCGCGGACAGCAAGAGGGGTAGTGCTGGATGCTCGAAGAACTCCATATTCAAAATCTTGCTCTAGTGGAAGACGCATGGCTTGAGTTCTCGCCGGGACTTAATGTGCTCACAGGTGAAACGGGCGCGGGAAAAACCGTACTCATGTCAGCCATTAAACTTTTATTGGGTCAGCGCGGAGATGTACAGACAATTTCTCCTGATGCGGAAGAAATGAAAGTTGAGGGGCGTTTTTATTTTAACGACGATGAGTATATTGCGTCGCGTACCCTTACGAATGCAGGTAGAAATAAGTGTATGCTCAACGGCGAAATGGTCCCCGTTAAATCACTTTCTGACGTGCTTGCCCTGCGCGTTGATTTGCATGGTCAACATGATCATCAAACATTGCTTAAACCTGCCTTTCATCGTGGAATTCTTGACGCATATGCGGGCGAAGACATTGCTGGGGAACTTTCGGCCTATAAAGAGGCACGACATATCTTTGAGCAAGCATCCCGCGCTTTGACGGAGTTGCAGGAGCAGGCGGCTCAAGATTCGCGGGCTCTCGAGGCAAATCGGTTAATCCTGCAGGAAATAGAGCGTGTCAATCCTTTGCCGGATGAAGACGAACAGTTACGCAGTGCTCTTCCAGCGCTTGCTCATAGTGAAGAAATCGCGCAGGCGAGTGATGAGGTTTGGGCACTCATGACGGGCGAGGGCGCCGTGGGCGATCAGCTGTCACGCGCGCTTACATCTTTGGAGCGCGTGCTCACCTATGACGCTAGCTTTGAGGCCACGCATCAACAGCTTTCTTCACTGCTTATTGAGGCACAAGAAATCGGGGCGTCAATGCGTGACTATGCCCAAACGGTTGATCATGATCCGCGCCGGCTTGACGAAATGCAGAACCGTCTTAAAGAACTAGAATCATTGAGCAAACGTTTTGGGCCTTCTCTTGATGAAGTATTAAAAAAGAAGGAACAACTCTCTGAGCTTATCGATGCTGTGGATAATTCAGAACTTTATTTGAATCAGCTGCGCAAAAACTGCCAAAATGCTCGACAAGATTTTGAGGCTGCAGCGGCGAAATTGCATGTGAAGCGTGCGCAGGCCGCGCGGCGTTTTTGTGACGAGCTGAGAGATTCACTGCGCGATTTGGCTTTAGAGAATGCGCGCATTGAGGTTGAATTTTATGAATTACCCTTTGAGCAATGGACGCTTGAGGGGAGCGAAAAAATCGAGTTTCTCTACAGTCCTGTTGCCAGTGCGCCCTGTAGGCCCTTGGCTAAGATTGCTTCTGGTGGCGAAATTTCACGCGTCATGCTTGCGCTCAAGACAATCTTGGGTAAAAGCGATGCAGTATCGATTCTTGTTTTTGATGAGATTGATGCAGGTATTGGTGGATCAACGGCGCAAAGCGTGGCGCGTCGTCTTAAAGAATTATCTCGCAACCATCAAGTTTTGGTTATTACTCATTTGGCCCAAGTCGCGGTCTATGCTGATAAACACTATGTCGTCGAAAAGTGCGAAGAGTCATCGCGGGCCGTCACGACCGTGTCTGAGGTAAGGGGCGAAACGCGCATCAAGGAAATTGCTCGTCTCCTTTCAGGCGAGGTAAGCGATTTGGCGTGTGCGCACGCGCGCGAATTGTTGGAATCCGCAGCCATCTCCTGAAGACGCTCTTTGACGTGCTAAAATTAAACAGTTGCACTGAATATATGAGAGAGGCATCTTATGCGTCACGAAGGTACCGCGAAACTAGATAAGCGGACCAAAGACCTGGTCAAAAGACTAGGCCCTAATGATATTGCGATTATTGACCATGTTGATATGGACCGCGTGAGCGCCGAGACACTACTTGCGAGTGGGGTCGAAGTCGTCATTAATGCGGCTCAGTCAATTTCTGGAGCATACCCCAACATTGGGCCGCTCATTCTTGCCCGTGGCGGCATTACCATTATTGATAATACGGGCGAAGGTATCTTTGGTGCATTGCGCGAAGGCGATGACATAGTTGTTGAGGGCGAAAACATTTTAAAAGACGGGGTGCTTGTCGGCAAAGGTACGCGGCTTTCCGTTGCCTCAATTGAAAGCGCCATGGAAGTCGCAAAAGATAATATTGGCGTACAGCTTGATAAGTTCGCACGCAATACTATTGAGTACCTCGAAAACGAAAAAGACATTCTCACTAATGAGATGTGGGTCCCTGAAGTCAAGACGACGATTTATGGGCGCCATGTTCTTGTAGTAGTGCGTGGCTATGATTTTAAAGAAGACATTGAAACGCTGCGCTCGTATATCCGCGAAATGAAACCGGTGCTCATCGGTGTTGATGGCGGCGCAGATGCCCTTATTGACGCTGGTTTTTCTCCCGATATTATCGTAGGGGATATGGATTCCGTTACCGACAGCGCTTTAACAAGTGGTGCTGAACTTATTGTTCACGCGTACAAGGATGGTAAAGCACCAGGTCTTGAGCGGCTTAATCAGCTCGGAGTAGGCGACCAGGCACTTGTTTGGCCACTCGCGGCAACGAGCGAAGACCTCGCTTTGCTTCTCGCATGGGAATGTGGAGCTGACCTCATTATTGCTCTTGGCACACACACTAATTTGGTCGAGTACCTTGATAAAGGCCGAAAGGGGATGGCATCGTCATTCTTGGTGCGCCTCAAAGTGGGCCCGAAACTTGTTGACGCAAAGGGTGTAAATAAGCTGTATCGTTCAACCGTTTCAGCAAATCATCTCTTTTTTATCCTTGTTGCCGCGCTTGTTGTTGCGGCGGCGGTCATTTCGCTTTCCCCAGTTTTAAGAAACAATATCTCGCTGCTCATTATTCGTATTCGTTTGATGTTTGGCTTATAGGCTCAAGGAGTTTTCATGTATAACGTTCGCTATCATATCGCATCGCTTGTCTCGGTTTTTTTGGCCTTGGCCTTAGGCCTTGTGCTAGGCGGCCTCATTGTTGACAAGACTCCTGCTACTTCACAGTCATCGCTTGTAACGGGGTTGAAACAGGAATTTGAGACCTTGAGGGCCGATAACGATAACCTTCAGACGGGCATGGACGCTTACGGCAATTATTCGGCGGCAGTCACAAAGCGCTATATGGGCACGATGCTTGAAGGCAAGACTATTGCCGTTCTGGGGCTTAACAATAAGGCGACCGAACTTGCACATGATGATATTGTCGCAACGGGAGGTAAAGCAGAGCTCGTCGACCTCAATTTTGACAAACTTGATATGAAAAATGCGGATGCTGCGAGTACCCAACTCATTACGCAGCTTAAGACATCAATGAATGCAACTGATGATAAAGATGTGGTCGCTCAGACGCTTGCTCTTGAGTGGGATTCGAAAGCCAAGACACGTCCGCTTACTGATGCGCTTATCAAAGACGGCGTGTTAAAGATGAATGACTACAACAAATTTAAAGGCGTTGATGGGGTTGTGAATACCGCCATAGATGGCGATAGGGTCGATACCTGGGGTCTCGCACTTACGGAAGCCTTCAAGGCGGCAAACAAGCCCGTACTCTGCGCGAGCATATTTCAGGGCAACAACATTCTTGCTGAGCGAGGATGGAAGAACGAACTCAGTTCAACGAATATGTTGTCTACTTCTATCGGAACGTACACTATTGCCGCTGTTATGAGTGGTGCTGATGAGGGATTGTACGGAACGATGGAAGGCGCAAAAGCCGTCTATCCTCCATTTAAATAATCTAAATTGAGACTTAGCCTTTATGCTTTAGTTTCATAAGGGCGCTCCATACATGGACGAACTGTTTGCCGCGGTGAATGAAACCGCTCAAATCGCGGCCTGTCGCTGCGTGCGTCATGGTCGTTTCAACTTCAAGTAAGCGGAAATTCTGACGAAGCGCGCGAATGGTGAGGCCAACTTCTACGCCATAGCCTGAAGCGAAGGGCAACACCGCATCGAGACAAGCACGGGTCAGCGCGCGTTGGCCAGAGAGCGGCGCTTGAGCATCAAAGCCGTTGCCCATTTTGGCAATCTCTTTACGTGCCATATTTTTAACAAGTCCAAAGCCAGCTTTGCCTGTTGGTCGTGGAAAGCGGGCAATCGTCATATCGGCTGTGCCCTCAAGAAGTGGCTTCAATAAGAGATCGGCTTGACTCGCGCTCGATCCCAAATCTCCGTCAAGCAGCAAAACGATATCGGCATCTTCGCAATATTTTGCCCCCGCATTAAGCGCTGCACCTTTGCCAACATTGCGCTGCAGACGCACGACGCGCGCGCGGCAGTCTGCCGCCTTTTGCGCGGTCTCATCGCTGCTAGCGTCATCAATGACAATACACTCGTTAACATCTTCGAGAGAAAGAATGGCTGAAACGGTTTGAGCGATGCGCTCTTCTTCGTTATGGGCTGGTACGAGAGCAACAACGCGCGGCTTGGAATCTAGTGTCATGTTAGGCTTTCTTTCGTGAGAATTTTTTAACTACTTTAGTGAGCATTGCGCGCGCTGTGGCGACTTCTTTTACTCGCATAAGCGCTGCGAGTCCAAATGATACGCAGAGTCCCGCAACAGCACAGATAATGATTTTGATGAGCGCGCCGCTTACGCCTGTGAAAAAGGGGTCGAGCACATGGAGTATTCCCGCGGATACTGCGGCGCCAGCAACTGACGCAATGAGCATGCGCGCAACGACAGAGATAAATGATTTGAGGTCGAACGAGCCGATCTTTCTCCTGAGCAATAACGTCAGAATTGAAAATTGAAGGAAGCAAAAAATCAAATCCGATAAGGGAATACCTTTAAGTCCAAAACCCTTCCATGATCCAAATCCCGTGGTAAGAAAAGTGTAGCCCGCGATTTGAACGAGGCTCGTCGCAAGGTTTGCGTAGGCGGGCGTGCGCGTGTCCTTAAGCGAGTAAAACGACCTCAGCACGAACATCATGCAAGCATAAAACGTGAGCGCAAGAGCCCAAGTCCGCAAAACGCCCGCAACGGCTGGGATGTCTTGTGAAGTGAATCTTCCCCCCATATACAGTGTGGTAAGCGGTGTGGCAAGCGCATAGAGGAGCGCGGCGCAGGGCATAATCAAGAGTGCCGTCTGGCGCAGACCACTCGAGAGAGTTTGCTTGAATGCGCTGATGTCTTTATTGGTGGCGCACTCGGAAAGTTCTGTGAAGAGCGCAGTGGCAAGCGCGACCGCGAGAATGCCGTAGGGGAGTTGATACCAAGTCCATGCGTAGGTAAGCACCGAAGGACCTGATGCCTTGACGCTGAGCGCCGAGGCATTGCGAAAAGATACGGTGACAAGGTTGGTGATGACATAGAGCAGTCCTGGTATCGCCAGTTTGAGCATGCGACGAACCGCGGGGTCGTTGAGCCCTAATTCGAAGTAGTATTTTACGTTTGTTTTCTTAAGGCTAGGGAGCATAACTAAGAACATAGCGGCGACACCAAATGTCGTGCCACAAGCAAGAATAATTAATGTTTTGTTGGTGAGGGGTTGCGTGGCCACATAAACCATTGTCGCAATGACAACGAGGTTGTTGAAAACTGGTCCCAGCGCTGTCCAGAGATAACGGCGTTGCGCATTGAGCACAGCTTGAACAACCATACCGCCACCATATAAAACAACTTGAATAGCGAAAAATCTAAACAAAAATCCCGCAGTGGCACGAACAGAAAGCGCCTCTTGGCTGGTCATGCGAAATGTTTGCGTCCAGATAAAGGGCTCGGGGAAAATAGTGCCCACAAGGGCGACAAGTCCCAAGGCAAGAACAAAGATATTAAACACATGGCTTGCGAAGCGCCACGATTGTGCTTCGCCCCGTTCCTTTTTGACATCCATAAAGGTAGGAATAAAGAGCGATGATAAAATTCCGCCCGCAATCAGTTCAAATATCATATTGGGGACGTTGTTGGCGATGTTGTAACTTGAAGAAATTGCGGTTGCGCCGAGGGCTAGCGCCGTCGCCCACATTCGGGCGAAGCCGGTAACGCGAGAAAGGAGCGTCGCCATCGACATAATGGCGGTCGAGCGCGCTACGGGTGGTTTGTTCGCTCCGCCGCTTTCCTCAACGACAAGCGCTTCGTCTCCGCCAAGCGTTTGGTCTTCTATGGTAATAGATTCGGTAATGGTGTATCTCCTTAGGGGATGAAATGTGAGCGATGATAGCTCTGTAGTGTGTATCTATTGTATCTTAATGGTGCTCTGGTGTGATTAAAAGTCAGCAATAAGGTATGATGATACTCATGAAAAAACTCACTAGAACACTCACCTTATTTGTCCTTGTAAGCGTTCTTATGTTTGCGCTTTTGTCTTCGGCTTACGCTGAAACGAACAAAAAAACTCAGGATTTTGGGCAGCCTGTCGCTTCATCAAAAGTTATTCTCATTCTTGCTCCCTTTTTAACGTGGGATGACATTACGCCCCAGACAACACCGGCGATATATCGTGCCGCGGAGAAGGGTGCTGTTGGTGACATCAACGCACGCTCGCGCGCCAAGGAGGACAGCGGAGAGCCCTCAATTACTGAGGGAGCGTTGACGGTTTCTGCGGGAGCGTGGGCAAAAGTTGATAACCTCGCATTCTCTGCCTATAACGTCGATGAGCGGGTTGATTTCGATACCGCGGCTCAGGCTTACAATCGTCTTACGGGCAACTCTCTCGAAAGCCAATCGATTGTGTATCTTGGCTTGCCACGAATTATCAATGCTAACGCCGAGAATACGTTCAACGCGATTCCTGGTCTTTTGGGCTCAACAATTAAAAAGGCGGGCGGCTATACCGCTGCGCTTGGTAACTCTGACCTGGGCTACTCTACTGATACGACGCTACGTCTTGCTCGTCCCGCGGCACTTGCGGCGATGGATGAAAAGGGCGTTGTTGATTATGGTGACATCTCTGAGTCAGTGCTGAAGCGCGACGGCCAGGCGCCCTATGGCGTGTCGACCGACATTCAAAAACTGACAAAATCATTAGAGAATATTCGAAAACAGATGCCAGCCGATAAGCCTGGTCTCGTTGTGCTCGATTCGGGCGACCTTTATCGAGCCTATAACTACAATTCTGTCGTGACTGATAAGGTATCGGAGAAAAACTGGAACGACGCTCTCTCTCAACTTGATGACATGTATGAGATGGCTCGCAGTCTTTATCCAAACGACACAGTCATTCTTGCCGCTCAAGCTTCTAAGGACAAAGAGGTCGATTCAGAGGGCTTTGGACCGATTGTCATATCAAACATTAAGACTGGTTTGCTCACGTCAGATTCAACACAGCGCGCGGGCCTTGTGACCAACCTTGACCTCTCGGCGACCATTCTCGATGTCTTAAACATTCAGCAACCCGTTGAAGTGCTTGGCTCTTCGATGGAGTCGACAACGCACTATTCTGTGAACGTAGTGGGCGATGAGAAAGACAGTTCCGCGCATCGCATCGACCTGCTGAAGAAGATGAATAAGACGGCGGTTTCTATTGAGAATAACCGCCCCATTGTCCTCAACACTTTTATTGTTTTGACGGTATTGATTCTCGTGTTCGGAGCAATCGTCATTATTCGTGCTCCTAAGCATTGGGGAGAGGGTACAAAAACAGCGGTCCGACGCGCCATACGTTTGCTCATTTTAGCGGTGTTGAGTGTTCCAGCATCGAGTTGGCTCATGTTCCTGATTTATCGTTGGCCTGGCTCACCTTTGCAGGTTACTGCTCAACTTCTCGTAGTCGCGGCAGGGCTGTGGTTACTTACTCTTGCGCTCTCATGGCGCTTTGGCTCGCGTGTTCCACTTATCTTCCTTTCGGGTGTGACCTCTCTGGTAATTTTGGTTGACCAACTGCTTGGCGCGCCAGCGTCATTTACTAGTTTCTTTGGGTATTCACCTATTGCCGCAGCTCGTTTTTATGGCATCGGAAATGAGGGCGCAGCTGTTCTCTTTGGCGCTGTTGTTATTGGCATCGTGATGACGCTTGACCAGTGGCCAACGGCTCGGTGGGTGCCTTTCCTTAAAAAATGGGGTATCCCTCTTATTGGCTTTATTACTATGTTTGTCTCCGCTGCTCCTATGCTGGGTGCAAACGTTGGTGTTGCGGCGTGGGCAACGGTTGGCTTTGTGCTGCTCTGGTTCCTTGTGAATGAAAAAAAGCTCACATGGAAGAGCATTGTCCTTATGTTTTTAATTGTAGTGCTCGTTGTGGGTATGTTTATTGCATTGGATAAGTTTGGCTCGGGACAAGAAACCCATCTTGCGCGCGCGGTCAATTCGGCGGAGCAGGGCGGCATCGTGCAGCTTTGGGATATTATCGTCCGAAAGGTCACAACGAATTTCCGCGTTCTAACGCACACTAATCTCGTATGGATTCTGCTTGCCGTTATCGCGTTTTTGAGCCTTATGCGCTGGCGACCAGCGGGCGAGTTTGCGATAACGCTCAACAAGAACCCGTACTTTGGCTCAGGGATGACGACGATTCTTGTGTCGGGTGCCGTGGCGTACTTCACTGAGGATTCGGGCGTTGTGCTCCCGGCGCTCATGGTGCTCTATTTGGGATGCGGTATTGTTTGGCTCATGCTTGATTTGGTGGTAGGAAAGAGGTCGACAAAGGGTGAGTAGTTCAGCGTTACTTGTTGCGCTTATTACAACTCTTATTTTAGGGGTGTGCTGTTTCGCCGGTATGCGCCTTGTTTTCCCAGCACTTCGTGAAGCACCCGCTGCCCAAGCTCAAAATTTTGCGGGGCGCACCGTCGCGTATGGCCTCGGCCTCGTATGGCTCTTTTTCGCGCTTGGCATGCTCACATTACACGTGTTTTTGAAGAATACAATCTTGTCGCTGTGCCCTGTTGCACAGCTGCCTGTTGTGATTTTGATTCTCATTTCGATGGTCCTTGGCTTTGTTGATGATGTGTACGGATCAAGTGCCTCGCGCGGATTTAAGGGACACATTAAGTCGTTGCTCAGCGGCAAACTTACTACCGGTGGCCTCAAGTTGTTCGGTATTTCTGCTGCCGCTTTTTTGGTGGCCATGATGATGGCTCCCACAACTAACGGCATGGTGCTGTACGGTGTGGGGCAATCGAGTGTGATGACGATGAAGACGCTTCTCCCCGCAGCCGGATATGGCCTTCTTGCTGGTGCGGGCATTGCTCTCACGAGCAACTTTTTAAATCTTTGCGATTTACGTCCAGGGCGCGCGCTCAAAGCATACTTTTTGTTGGCTATCATCGGACTCATTATCGTCGGATTCACCAACGATCTGCCCGTTGCGCTTTTGAGCGCTTTGATTGTGCTAATTCCTTTGGGAGCAATTTTCGGCTATGATTTGCGCGAACTCGGCATGCTCGGTGACACGGGCGCCAATCCCTTTGGCGTCTTAGCGGGATGCCTTATCGTTTTCAGTTGTGGTTCACACTATATCGCGCTGGCAGTATATGTCTTTTTCATGCTGCTCCTGAATCTCGCGAGCGAGAAATTTTCCTTTTCTCAACTGATTTCGAACAACAAATTTCTCTCAAAAGTCGATAATCTTGGTAGACTTGATAAGGGCAAGAAAAAATAGTCCTCATGGTAATTCCTTGAGGGCTTTATTTATGTAGAGAACAACAATTTTTAAGGAGACTTTGAGCAGCTATGGCGACTAAGCACATCTTTGTAACTGGAGGAGTAGTTTCTTCACTCGGTAAAGGAATTACTGCGGCATCTTTGGGACGTCTGCTTAAATCGCGTGGTCTCAATGTTGTTCTCCAGAAGCTTGACCCCTATCTCAACGTCGACCCTGGTACGATGAGCCCTTTCCAGCACGGTGAGGTTTTCGTAACCGATGATGGTGCTGAAACGGACCTCGACCTTGGTCACTATGAGCGCTTTATTGATGAGTCTCTCCGTCGTGATTGTAATGTGACGGCTGGTTCTGTGTATCAAACGCTCATCAACAAAGAGCGCCATGGCGACTTTTTGGGCGGCACGGTTCAGGTTATCCCTCATGTGACTAACGAAATCAAAGGCCGCATAAATCGCTTGGCCGAAGAGTCGGGCGCTGATGTTGTCATTACTGAGGTTGGCGGAACCGTTGGCGACATTGAGTCGCTGCCTTTTATTGAGGCGATTCGCCAGATGCGCAAGGATAAGGGCCGCGAAAATGTTTGCTACATTCATGTAACCCTCGTACCTTTCTTGCAAGCATCTAAAGAACTTAAAACCAAGCCAACGCAGCACTCTGTTCAGGAGCTTCGCTCAATCGGAGTTTTGCCTGACTTTATCGTGTGTCGCTCAGAGCGCGAGCTGAATGAAGACATTATTCGCAAAATCGCGCTGTTCTGCGATGTTGAAAACGATTCAGTGCTTTCGGCTCTTGATGCGCCTTCAATTTATGCTATTCCTGAGGCGCTGCGCAAGCAGGGCTTCGACGAGAAGGTTCTCGACCGTCTTGGCATGGAGGCTGGCGAGTTAGAGTTGGCTGAGTGGGACTCATATGTTGAGCGTTCACTTGCCAAGAAGCCAACCGTAAAAATTGCGCTCGTGGGCAAGTACGTATCGCTCCCCGATGCTTATCTTTCAGTCCATGAGGCACTCACGCATGCAGGTGTCTTCCATGGACACAGCGTTGAGGTGGAGTGGGTTGATTCAGAGAATATTACTCCTGATGAAGTGGCACGAGAACTTGGCGCTTTTGACGGAATCTTGGTTCCCGGTGGTTTTGGTAGCCGAGGTTCAGAAGGCAAGATGGCGGCAGCTCAGTATGCTCGCGAGAATAAGGTGCCCTATTTTGGTATCTGTCTTGGCATGCAAATGGCTGTTGCGGAATTTGCGCGCAATGTTGCAGGTCTTGAGGGAGCGAATTCAGTCGAGTTTGATCCTGCTACCCCATACCCCGTTATCGACTTGATGCATACACAAGAGGGCGTAAAAGACATGGGTGGTACCATGCGCCTCGGTTCATATCCCTGCAAAGTAAAGCCAGGAACTAAGGCATTCGCGGCATATGGCTCAGAAGATATTGCCGAGCGTCATCGTCATCGCTTTGAGGTTAATAATGATTATCGTGAGCAACTTGAGGCTGCTGGTCTCATTATCTCAGGTGTATCACCTGATGGCTCACTTGTTGAGATGGTCGAGCTCGAGGATCACCCTTGGTTTGTTGGAAACCAGGGCCACCCTGAGTTCAAGAGCCGCCCAACTCGTCCTGCTCCTCTCTTCAGGGACTTCATTGGCGCTGCAGTAGCACACAAGGATGCGCGCGCTTAAGCGCCTCAGAGGGAAAAGGTTGGTGGCTTCATGAAGCTGGTTTGGGCAACCGTACTCACTTCTCAATTAACACACAGCACTGAGCACTCGATACCAAAGGTATTCGAGTGCTCTTGTTTGCTCGATGATGGCACGCAAGGGAGCGCTGTCGTCTATAGTGATTTAGTGGGTGAGGTTCACGAAAACGATAGGGTATTGCTGAACACTACTGCTGTGGAACTTGCGCTCGGCACGGGTGGCAAGCATTTTGTTGTCGCGCGCGTTGCGGCTGGGCAGGAGGCACGTGGTGTCGCGTTTGACGCGCCAAGCCCTCACGGCGGTCACATTATGAAGCTGCGCTATACTCCAATGCAGCGTGATGTGTTGAGCGTTGAGTCGCAAGAGTCGCCGTGGCACCGCACTATGGAGCGAGCCGTTGACCTCGATCATATTCCCGTTGTCTGCTGCGGACTCCACAGCCAAGTGCCCCTTGTTGCGGCAGCCATAAAAGCGCGTGCGCCTCATTTGCGCGTGGGTTATGTGATGACTGATCAAGCGGCGCTTTCTCTCGATTTTTCTCAGATTGTTTCTCAGGCAAAAGAAAAGGGCCTCATAGATGTGACGGTCGCGACGGGCCAAGCGTTTGGTGGAGACTACGAGGCGATTAATGTTCACTCAGGCATGCTTGCGGCTTGCCATGTGGGAGGCTGCGACGTGCTTATTGTGGCCATCGGGCCAGGCGTCGCTGGAACGGGCACACCGTTTGGGCATGGTGGCGTAGCGCAAGGCGAAGCTATTAATGCTGTAGGCGCTCTTGAGGGTCTGCCTATCGCGTGCGTGCGCATGTCGTTTGCCGATGAGCGTGAACGGCATCGTGTTATCAGTCACCACACTATGGCCGCACTCGAAAATGTCGCGCTTACAAAAGCTCTTGTGGCACTCCCTCATCTTGAGGATGGGGAACAAGCAGCATTGCTCAATGAAAAGTTGTCGCAATTTGTGAATTCATGTGGACACGAGGCTGTTCAACTTGAAGAAAGCGTGTATGATGAAGCCGCTCTTAAGGGGCTGCGCGTAACAACGATGCGTCGTGGTTATGATGAGGATCCGGTCTTCTTTGAGGCTGCATTCGCGGCAGGTGCTCTCGCGGCGCAAGTTGCGTCTGAAAGAGAAGTATAGCGATATGTCAGTCGCAAAAGACAAAAATTCAACGCTGAAAGCAGAGGAAATCCCTTTCTCTGCTTTTTTGCTTGAATACACTGCTTATCTTTCAGTTGAGCGGGGGATGTCTGCCCATACCGTAGCGGCGTATAAGCGAAATCTCACGCAGTACCTGCTGTTCATGCATGATGATCGCGCACTTCAATCGCTTCAGGAAATCACAAAAGACGATGTGCTTGCCTATATTGCGCACCTGCGCAACGAAGGATATGCCGCAACGTCAGTTGACCAAAAAATTGCAAGCGTTAAAGGCTTTCATAAGTTCCTGCTTTCCGAGAGTCTGTGCTCGGTGCACCCAGCCGACAGCCTTCCTCGTTTTAAGCATCCTTCACGCCTGCCTGATATTATCTCGGTCGAGCGTATTGATGCCCTTATTGAGCAATTTGATGAGCGTCACGATCCCGCATCGCTTCGTGACCGCGCCATTCTTGAGGTGCTGTATGGATGTGGATTGCGTGTGAGTGAGTTGTGCAATCTTGAATTGATGGATGTTCTTTTCGAAGAAGGCGTGTTGCGTGTCTTTGGAAAAGGCTCAAAAGAACGCATCGCGCCACTGGGTAGTTCGGCGGCTCGAGCTCTCAAAGATTATTTAGCGCGGGGGCGAGACAAGCTTCACCCCAAAAAGAAACTTGCACCAGTGAGCTCAAAAGTATTTCTATCGTCGCGCGGAAATCCTCTTGCGCGCGAAATTGTCTTTCGTATGGTGAAGAGTGCAGGAGAGAGCGTGGGTATCGAGAACCTGCATCCGCACACTCTTCGACACTCGTACGCGACGCATATGCTTGAGGGTGGGGCAGACTTGCGTTCGCTTCAGGAGCTGCTTGGCCACTCAGATCTTTCCACGACTCAAATTTACACGCATGTTGATCAAAGCTATATGCGCGAAGAGTATTTGCTGAAGCACCCACGCGCCCGTAAACGATAACTATGCGCTCGGCGTGAGGTCCATACTTATGCGCGAGACTTTGCGAGATTTATAGGCATATATAAAAAATCCCCGTATAAACGGGGATTTTCAGTGTATTAGATAAACTCTGAGGCAGTAAAAAACTGAAACTACTTAGCAGCTTTCTTTGAAGCCTTCTCGGCTTCCTTCTCAGCTTTCCAAGCTTCAAACTCTGGGTCAGTTGGCATATACTGCTCAGCATTCTTTGCTGCTTTAGCTGCATAGATACCAAAAGCTACAGCAATGATAACCAATGCAATGAAAACAAAGTAGAAGAAGTTGTTCATTACGACTGGTACGTTATCCGAGAACATCCATTTGGTCATAGTATACCTCCGAGTAGTGTTAATCTGCCTTTCATTTTACCCAGTCCTTTCACCAGACGCAACTTAAAAGCGAAAAATTTCTTGGTGGGATAGGGGTTCGTAGAAGTCCATTAAAGTGGGATGAATTTACCATAAAGTGTTGTATTGGGGGATAAAGTGGGGTATTCTATGCCTAATGAACCTGCTCATGATTTGAGCACAGCACATTTGAGGCCCGATGTTTACTGGAACGTATCAACATACGATTGATGTCAAAGGCAGATTATCGCTGCCGGCGAACTTCCGTAAAAATCTCGTGGGCGACCTCGTGGTCGTAAAGGGCTTCGATAATTGTTTGCAGCTTTTCCCACAAGCTGCCTACGAAGAGTTCTTGAGTAATTTCACTGCAGGAGGATCAATCGAACCTCGTATACGTAAAATGCGTCGCTATTTTATGTCGGGGTCGGCTCCCGTTGAATTAGACGGAGCAGGTCGCATCCGTGTTCCTCAACTGCTTCGTGAATTTGCTGAACTTGAAAAGGGCGTCATCGTCAATGGTGATGGCGACCATATTGAACTTTGGAATCCTGAGGCTTGGGAGGCATACATTAACGACATTGATGTTGAAGATCTTGCCAGCGAACTTGTGGCAGCCGGATTCCTCGCGTGAGTTCAGAGATGAACACTCGAAACTTGACAGATGAATACGAGCACATTCCCGTAATGTTGGCCGAGGTTTTAGAACACCTTGCCCTCAAACCTGGATCAATTGTTGTTGACTGCACCCTCGGAGGAGCAGGACACTCGAGCAGGTTTGCGGACATAATCACACCCGGCGGCACGCTTGTTGGTATTGACCAAGATGACGTGGCGCTTCACGCAGCAACCATCACACTCAACCTCGACCAACGCACTGATGAAGAAGTCATTTTACTCAAAGGAAATTTCTCAGAGCTTGATGAGCTTCTTTCAAAAGCGCGCATTCCTTACGCTGACGCTATATTCATGGACCTCGGCGTTTCGTCTCCACAAATTGATAGCGCGGAGCGCGGCTTCACCTTTAAAGACGTCGGTCCGCTTGATATGCGCATGGATCAGAACTCAACCGGACCTACCGCGGCAGATATTCTTGCCACGTATTCCGAGAAAGAACTGACGCGTGTTATTCGGGAATATGGTGAAGAAAAGTGGGCGAGTCGCATTGCCAAGTTTATTTGCACTGCGCGCGCTCGTCATGCCATCACGCAAAGTGATGAACTCGTAGACATCATTAAAGCAGCCATCCCCGCATCGGCACGTCGTGCGGGAGGCCATCCTGCTAAGAAAACATTTCAAGCCTTGCGCATTGAAGTGAACAAAGAACTT
>CALLZE010000193.1 GCA_937858655.1 uncultured Coriobacteriales bacterium | reverse complement strand
GTTCTTGTCAACATCCTGTGTTAAACGCGCAAGACGTGAGAGAATCCAGCGGTCCGCGACGGTCGTTGGCTTAGGCTCACTCGGCGTATAGTCTTCGCAGTTCATAAGAACAAAGCGACTTGCGTTCCAAATCTTATTGGCGAAATTGCGATATATACCAAGCTTCTCTCGGTCAAACTTCATGTCCTGAGAACCCGTTACTTGTACAAGCAAACCAAAGCGCATAGCATCAGCGCCATACTCATCAATAAGCTCAATAGGGTCAACGCCATTTCCGAGCGATTTGCTCATGCGTCGGCCCAACTTATCGAGCACCGTTGGGTGGATAATGACATCTTTGAAGGGCACTTGGCCATCCATAAAATACATGCCACTCACAATCATGCGAGCAACCCAGAGATTGATAATGTCGCGCGCGGTTGAGAGCACGGAGGTTGGATAGAAATAGCTGAGTTCTTCACTCTTTTCAGGCCACCCGAAGACCGCAAAGGGCCACAACTGCGAGGAGAACCATGTGTCGAGCACGTCTTCATCCTGGCGAACAGGCGCGCCACATTTTGGGCAGACGGTGAGGTCGGTCTTGCTCGCGACCATTTCGCCACACTCATCACAATAAAATACAGGGATGCGATGACCCCACCAGAGCTGACGAGAGATACACCAATTTCGAATATTTTCCATCCAACTCAAATAAGTTTTAGCAAAACGCTGTGGGTGAAACTCTACCTCGCCACTTTTAACAACCTCGATAGCGGGTTCCACCAGACGCTGCATATCAACGAACCACTGGTCAGAAAGCCAAGGCTCAACGACCGTGTGGCAACGATAGCAGTGACCAACCGCGTGCTCATGGTCTTCAACCTCAACAAGGAAGCCTTGCTTTTCGAGGTCCGCAACTATGGCTTCACGCGCTTCGAATCGGTCGAGGCCCGCGTACGCGCCACCGAGTTCATTGATGTACGCATCGTCTGACATAACGTTTATCTTCTCGAGGCTGTGACGCTCTCCCACCTCAAAGTCATTAGGGTCATGCGCCGGTGTGATTTTTACCATACCAGTACCGAAATCAATGTCGACATAGTCATCAGCAATGATAGGAATCTGACGTCCAACGAGCGGCAGGGTAACCATTGTGCCGATGAGGTCCTGATAGCGCTCATCTTTAGGGTTTACCGCAATAGCAACATCTCCGAGCATAGTTTCGGGGCGCGTTGTCGCGATTATAGCGTGGGTCAACTCGCCCTTAGGCTCAACAAGCGGATACGCAATATGCCACAAATGACCAGCCAAATCCTCATGCTCAACCTCATCGTCAGCAAGCGCTGTTTTGCAGCGCGGGCACCAATTAATAATGCGGTTACCACGGTAAACGTATCCCGCATCCCACCAATCAACAAATGTCTCACGCACGGCGCGCTGATACGACTCGTTCATGGTGAACCATTCGTCTTCATAGTCTATGCTGCAACCAATGCGCTTTATTTGCTCAACGATAGTGTTGCCATGTTCGGTACGCCATTTCCAGCATTCTTCAATAAAGGCCTCGCGCCCAAGGTCGTAGCGCGTCTTGCCCTCTTTCGCAAGTTTCTGCTCAACCTTATTTTGCGTTGCAATACCAGCATGGTCTGTACCTAAAATCCAGCGAGTCGGACGGCCCTTCATGCGCTGACGACGAACGAGAGCATCTTGGATAGTGTCATTGAGCGCATGCCCCATATGCAAAACACCCGTGACGTTTGGTGGGGGAATCACCACGACATAAGGGTCTTTTCCCGTGACAACATCTTGCCTGAAGTAGCCACCCTCTACCCAACTTTGAAAAATGGGTGATTCGATTGCTTGGGGGTTATACTGGGTTTCCATTTCGCTCATAAGTCAAACTTTCTAAATGAAGAGAAAAGCCCTAACTAACATAAAGGCTTTTTTAACAATACAAGTATTAGATTTTAGCACGGAGAAGCGCACCTGTAAGGATTACTCTACTTAATGGTGCGCGTTTTGGGAACCTTTAAATCAAGTACGCCCATAGGGTAAATGAGATCGCGACGTCGACAATAGCGGACAGCGGTTACATTGTCATAGGTAGTATTTGTAGACGAATAGAGGCTGCCCGTAGCTTTTCCCGAATACGCTTCGAGGTGCAACATAGCTGTTCCGGAATTGTTGCGCTGAATTGTGGCAATGTGCTGATTCTGCTTGACTGCCGAGCCAACCTTTAGGCCGCTTACCGCCTTAACCTCACAGTACCAAATAACTGATCCGTCGGAATTTTTAACTTGAACCGCCCCAGTTCCTTGATAATAGGTGCCCACGCTTATGCGCTCTACAACACCATCGGTCATCGCGTAGACTTTAGTTCCCGCTGGCTCAATTAAATCAATTGCGGCATGCGCGCGAGCGCCACTGTCGCGGTAGGTTCCAAATGCG
>CALLZE010000192.1 GCA_937858655.1 uncultured Coriobacteriales bacterium | reverse complement strand
GAACCGCTTTGGTTCCACCAGCGAAATAGGCATTTTTGAAATGACAGGCGATGGTCTTCTGCCTGTGGCATCGCCCTCCGAAGTTTTTATTGAACATTATGATGAGCCTATTTCCGGTTCATCCTATTTTGCCTCTTGCGAGGGTACGCGGCCGCTCATCGTCGAAGTGCAGGCGCTCGTTACGCCGAGCTATTTACCTTCCCCGCGCAGACTCGCAAACGGTGTCGAGACCATGCGTCTTCTCCAGGTCATTGCTGTTCTTGAGCGCCGAGCTCATGTCTCATTTGCAAATCTTGATGTCATTGTTTCGGTCGCGGGAGGGGTTAAGATTGCCGAACCGGCTATCGATGTGCCACTTGCGCTGAGTTTACTATCTGCCCACAAAGATTGCGCTTTGCCAGAACACACAGTATCGTTTGGTGAGATTGCTCTTACGGGCAAGATTCGTGTTGCTCCCCAGGCAAAGGAACGAGAAAAAGAGGCAAGTAATCTCGGGCTTACCAACGTCATATCTAGTCAACAGATTAGTTCCATTGCCGAGTGTCTTCGATACTTTTCATAATAATTCAGTAAACTAATCATCATGGGACTTTTGCATGAACATAAAAAGATTCCTGTTACTGCCATAATTGCGGCTGGTGGCACAGGTAGTCGCTTAGGCGTAGCGGGAGGCAAACAGCTTATGCCTCTTGCGGGTAGGTCAGTTCTTTCGTGGTCAATTGACGCCATTGCCGCTGCCTCACATGTTGGTGAGCTTATTGTTTCGTGCGACCCAGAACGAGTGAACGAGTATGAAGAAACTGTTCGTCAGGAGTTGTTTACAACAAAATCGGTGCGTTTTGTTGGCGGCGGAAACACGCGACAAAAGTCTGTCGGTCAGGCTCTTTCAGCCCTTTCGCCTGAACAGTCGGAGGGAATTGTTCTTATTCATGACGGCGCTCGACCTTTGGTAAAAACCGAGGAAGTTGACGCGGCGTGTCTCACTCTTATTGACCTAGGCAAGCACGATGCGGAGCTAGGAATTGCGGGGTTGGTCTTTGGGCAACCAAGCGTCGATACTATCAAGCGTGTCGGTAATGACACCGTCATCACCGCTACATTGAAGAGAGCGGAACTATGGTGCGCTCAAACCCCGCAAATTTTTTGGGGGAGTGAATTGACGTGCGCCTATGATTTGGCTGAAGTTTCAGGAGTTCAAGGAACCGATGACGCAAGTCTAGTGGAGCATCTCGGCCGGAGCGTCAAAATGATTACGACCTCGCGTACGAATATCAAAATTACTCATGAAGAAGACATTGCTTTAGCCGAGTATCTTCTGTCTCGAAGCAAGTAAGGAGGCGCTATGCGCATAGGACTTGGATATGATGTACACGCCTTCGCACCTGAGCGTAAACTCATTCTTGGAGGGGTTGAGATTCCTCACCATCAGGGGCTTTTAGGTCACTCGGATGCCGACGTTCTCGCGCATGCGCTTTCAGATGCACTATTGGGCGCGCTGAGAGAAGGCGACATTGGAAAGCTTTTCCCTGATACTGACGAGCGCTATAAGGGCGCGGATTCACTTATGCTTCTTGCGGAAGTTGGTGCCCTTATGCGAGAGCGTGGGTTTAGGTTAGTTGATGCCGACTGCGTTATCGCGGCGCAGGCTCCAAAACTTTCGCCTTTCCGCGATGAAATGCGTCATAATTTAGCACAAGCGCTATGCGTGGATGCTGAGTGTATTGGTTTAAAATCAACGACAACCGAGCGCCTTGGTTTTGAAGGACGCGAGGAAGGCATCAGCGCGCAGGCAGTTGTGCTGCTCGAAAGGGATTAAAATCCCCCAAGAGAAATTGGAATGTTACATGTTCAAAAAAATGCATGAAGATATTGAGGCCGTACAACAACGCGACCCTGCTCACGCGAGCAAGTTCTCGATATTTTTAAATTATCCAGGCTTGCATGCTCTTTGGTCGCATCGCATTAACCACAAACTGAACCAGTGGGGGCTTCATACGCTTGCTCGTTTGGGTTCTCAATGTGTTCGTTTTATAACAGGCATAGAAATACATCCTGGTGCGCAAATTGGTCGCCGTTTTTTCATTGACCATGGCATGGGAGTTGTCATCGGTGAAACAACCATCATCGGCGATGATGTGACGCTCTATCAGGGAGTAACCCTTGGCGGTACGGGTAAAGAAACCGGCAAACGTCATCCAACGCTCGGCAACAACGTTGTTGTGGGTGTCGGCGCTTCAGTGCTCGGTGCCATCACGATTGGCGATAACAGCAAGGTGGGTGGCGGAGCAGTTGTTATCGAAGATGTACCCCCTAACGCAACGGCTGTCGGTATTCCTGCCCGTGTCGTTGTTGTGGCTGGCCAGCGCATCGAGGAAGAAGCCAAGAAGCGTCACGAAGCGCTTCCTGACCCTGTTGTTGAAATGATGCGGTGCATGACAAGCCGTATTGAGAGTCTCGAGAAACAAGTTGTGGCGCTGAGCGAAGAGGCGCGCAAGCACCCCATTGCGGGCGTCGAAGAGTTCGTGCCGAGCGGACCGTGCCCAGAGCCGAACTTAGAAGAGGAGTAATACATAGATGAAGCTCTACAATACAATGACACGTACGAAAGAAGAATTCGTTCCTCGCGAAGAGGGTAAAGTCGCCATGTACGTGTGTGGGCCAACCGTCTATAACCATATCCATTTAGGCAACGCTCGAACTTTTTTGTCGTTTGATACCATTCGCAGATATCTGCTTTGGAAGGGCTATGACGTATCGTTTGTGCAAAACGTTACCGATGTCGATGACAAAATTATCAAGAAATCCCACGAAGAAGGCCGCACATTTTCTGAAGTAGCGAGTGAGTATACGCAAGCGTTTATCGATGCGATGAATGCTGTGAATGTTCTCCCTCCAACAATACGCCCAAAAGCGACCGAAACGATTCCTGAGATGATAGACCTCATTTCACGCCTGATTAATAGCGGGCACGCGTATGAGGTTGAGGGAGATGTTTACTTTTCAGTACGCAGCTTCCCTGGCTACGGCAAACTTTCAGGGCGTGATGTTGATGATATGCGCTCAGGCGCTCGCATTGAAATTGATGACCGCAAAAAAGACCCACTCGACTTTGCTTTGTGGAAGAGCGCAAAGCCGGGCGAACCTTCATGGGAAAGCCCATGGGGGCTTGGTCGTCCGGGCTGGCATATCGAGTGCTCAGCCATGAGCGAAGAAGAGCTTGGCCTTCCATTTGATATTCACGGCGGTGGCGTTGACCTTGTGTTCCCTCATCACGAAAATGAAATTGCTCAATCCGAGGCGGCAACGGGCAAGACTTTTGCGCGCTATTGGCTTCACGGAGGCATGCTTCAGGTAAACTCAGAAAAGATGAGCAAGTCACTTAATAATTTCTTTTTGCTCAAAGACGTGCTCGCTCAATACTCGACACCGGTCGTTCGTTTGTTTATGCTGCAGACGCACTATCGCAGCCCGCTTGATTTTTCGGACGCGCGTCTTGAAGAAGCTCAAGCAGCCTATGACCGTTTGGTGCACTTCATCGAGACGATGGCTTGGCTCAAAGAGCAGGCAGCTCAAAAGACAGGGGCTCCTGATGAGGCTAAGTCAGCGTTTTCGCAAGCGATAACCTCAACCCGTGAGAAGTTTGAGTCAACGATGGATGATGACTTCAATACGGCTGGCGCACTTGGCGCGATATTTGAACTCATGAAGGCGGCAAACAGCTTCTATAGTGATTTTGAGAAAGAGCTTGACGCCCGCGACCTTGAACTTCTCGCTCATTCGGGAGAAATCTCCGCCGAACTTCTTGAGGCGCTTGGCGTTGAGGTCGCGCACGAGAGCGATGAGCATAAAGAAAACTACCCTGAAGAGGTCATCGCGCTCGCCGAAAACGTTTGTGGCTCAAGACCAGCAAACGCGCAACTCGCAATTGACATGCTCCTTGAAGCTCGCCAAACAGCTCGGGCGGAAAAGAATTGGGGCATCGCGGATTCAGTGCGCGATGGGCTTGCGGAACTTGGTTTTACTATCGAAGACACGTCCGCTGGCTCAAGGGTATTATTCAACAAAGAGTAGTAAACGACGCTCAACTATTTCAAGAAACGTTGGTATCTATGTATATTGAAGGAAGAAACGCGGTATCAGAGGCACTCCGTGCTCATATGCCGTTGCAAAAGATTTTTCTTGCTCAGGGAGTTAAACCTGATAAGGCGCTCGATGATATTAAGCGCCGTGCCAATCGAGCTCAGGTACCCCTTACCTCAGTTCCAAAACGCGACCTTGACAAACTGAGTGAGCGAGGAGCTCATCAGGGGATAATGGCCGCGACGGCGCCCTTTAAATTCACGCCCATCGAGCAGGTGCTGCGAACAACTGAGGGCATGAGCGATGCGCTGATTATCGTTCTCGACCACATTACTGACCCTGGCAATCTGGGCGCTATTGTGCGTTCGGCAGAAGTGATTGGCGCGTCGGCAGTGGTTATTCCCAAAAGGAGAATGGCTGCTATCACGCCAGCGGCTTGGAAGGCCGCAGCGGGAGCATTTGCTCATGTGGCGCTGTGCCAAGAGACTAATGTTGTGCGCAGTTTGCAGAAACTCCAAGAGGGCGGTTTTTGGGTGGCTGGCGCAAGCGAAAGGGCCAAACAAGATGTTTGGCATGCTCCCCTTGACGGCAAGATTGCACTTGTAATGGGCTCAGAGGGAGAAGGCCTCGCGCGCCTTACCCAAGAGCGATGCGACTTTCTTGTTAAACTTCCCCAACAGGGCAAGGTCGGCTCGCTCAATGTGGCGCAAGCAACGACGGCTATTTCTTATGAGTGGCTTCGACGCATTATGAATAAAAACGTAGACTAGCGGGGCATTTTTGTATGCGACATTTGATTATTGATGGCTATAACGTGATTCGGCAAACGAATCCGTATCTCTCACTCGCGGAGCGTGATGATTTTGAACTCGCGTGTGAGGCACTTGTATCTGATGTCGCGTCTTATGTCGATCCCAATCGCAGAGTCACGGTGGTGTTTGACGGCACAGGCAATCCGTTTTCAACGGGCGAACCTAAGAAAATTGCCGGAGTGACGGTTATATATTCTGCGTATGGCGTGGTGGCCGATAGCGTTATCGAAAAAATTGCGCGCACTGAGCGTGATCGAGGCGTCGAGGTTGAAGTCGTCACCAGCGATGCCCAGCTGCAGTGGACTGTTATGGGCCAAACCGTGACGCGCACCTCTTCGCGCGAGTTTGCCGACCAGCTACATACGGGACATGACGAATTTAAAGAGGCGAGCGCGACCTCAATGAAAAAAGTTACTCTTGCCCAGCGCATAAGCCCTGAGGCGGCCGAGATGTTGCGAAAGATTCGCGATGGGGAAGAATAGCGCATCCGATACTGAGCTGCTCAGGGAAGCGGCAGAGGGCGACGCTCGCAGCAAGGATCAACTGATTCGTCGGTATCTTCCTCTTGCCCAGTGGCATGCGCGTCATTATGCGCGCACGGTTTCGCAGTACGATGACTTCCGTCAAGAGGCGATGTTGGGCCTAATGCGAGCAATCGATACTTTTAGGTTTGACGCGGGCGTTCAGTTCAATACATACGCGACTACATGTATGACAAATGCTCTTATTACCCATCAACGAAAACTTAAGCGGAATCAGGAATTCACCGTATCGGTTGGGGAGCAAGACGAGGTGTTTGAGCGTCTCGCTGACAATTCTGAGTCAAGCGTGCTTGATGCTTTGTATATTAACGATTTGCGCGAGTCGCTTGCGCAAAAATTGAGCAAGCTTGAACTGGAATCGCTGTTTTATCATGCGGAAGGGTACTCATACAAAGAGATTGCTTCGTTCCTTGAAGTTTCAACAAAACAGGTGGCGAATGGTCTCTCACGTGCTCATATAAAATTGAAAAAATCCTAAGCATTACTTGCCGTGGGCTCTCGATTTCGCTATACTCTATCCTCGCTTGACTTGCCAGCGTGGCGCAATTGGTAGCGCAACTGACTTGTAATCAGTAGGTTAGGAGTTCGAGTCTCCTCGCTGGCTCCATCAAGACTTAAAGCCTGAAGCATCGCTTCAGGCTTTGTTCATTTTCCACGCAAACTGGCAATGTGTTCTCCGCGTGCTACCATAAGACGTGTTATGCAGATCTTGTCTCTACATATCCGCAAAAAATATTCAGCGAATGTTTGTCTGACTCTTATTGTCGTTTTCGCTGTGATAACATGCCTGTTGCCTGAATTGGCAGGGGCTTGGGGTAATGGGGATCCCACTATCACGAGTGCATTCCGTAAGAATTCGGTGCCTCTTGCCAACGTCAATATTCACGATTCTCAAAACTTTACGCTCAATTTCAAAGAATCCCAAAGTGTTTCTGGACCTGGGTGGGGGTTAAGCCAACACGACTTTATGCTTGAACAGGCCCTTGCTGTGGCAATCAATTCGGGAGCAGACATTAGCTGGATTGATTTGCCAACTGCTCAGCGAGCTACTGCTGATCCAGATTATTCGGGGACGACAGCACGGCGGTTGTACCTCTATGGCGGTGAGTATCATTCCTATAATTGGGGCACCGCTCCTCGAAACTGTGAAGAGATATACACAGGAATGGTTGCTGATATCGCGGCGGGGCGTAACATCGAAGCAAGTCAAAAACTCGGGTGGCTCTCCCATTTTTACAGCGACCTAAGCAGCCCCTTACACGTCGCGTCTTCGCAGCAATTACGAGCCGTGCCAACGGGGGAACGTTCAAAGTTTCACCGTCTTCTCGAAGAAGAAGTTGGATGGTATATGCGCCGCGCCGTTGAGCATGATAGCGCACGATGGTCCGCAAAAACAAAGAGCGTCATGGCATTAACGCCGAGTACGGAAATTACCGCATCTGCTTATGTCTCGTTATCACCCAGCACGCGCCGCGCGCGTCTTTTTGGCGCTGGTTCGTTGCCGGTTGTTTCTCCTTGTTCGACGGGAGTTCGGGCAACTTCAATACGTATCGCGCAGAAAGCTCGTGATAAGTATGCGGGCCCAGCGATATCCGCGTGGGCCATAGGTTGGGTAAACGGAACAGACTATTCGATTCCTCAACTTCTCTCAGGCGATACGGGTAGGGCCGAGGCAGTTGGTAAACTGATTGATTTATCTCCCAAAATGAATGCGCTTTCAGCTAATGCTCTTGCGAGCGTTGTGGTTGCGGCTTCAGATAAGTCGTTGGTAAGTGGCGGCTTGGATCCTGCGATGAAAATTTCTCTTACGGGTGCGACAAAAGACCAAACATATCTTTATAAGAAAAAGAAGACTGTGGCAAATGTTATTGTCGCGCGCGTTCGCACAACAACAGGCAGTTCTGTTGAAGCCATGCGTCTGAAGATTGTATGGAAAAACGCGACAGGCAATGTGCTTGCGACGCGAACGTATACCACACCAAAGTCTGGCAACGTATGTTTTTCCGTTCCGACCGAGGCGCGCAAAAACAAAGGAAATGTAACGGCTACGGCTTCGTTGATATCCGCTTCTCGCAGAGCGAGTGTTACGCTGCCAACAACTTTTTACGCAAAGCGGTCTGTAGCACATAGCACCCAGACCTTTACTTCGAAAGTGAGTGTATTCACTTCTGCTGCTCGGGCTGCTCAAGATTAGGTTCGCATTTTGAGACAAAACACCTACGTCCAAAAAAATAGACACGCTCGGCACCGTGTAAAGTGTTGACATGGTGT
>CALLZE010000191.1 GCA_937858655.1 uncultured Coriobacteriales bacterium | reverse complement strand
TACCCGCATCAAGCTTCTTCAAGCCCGATGATAAAGAACTCGTTCCTGATTTAAGATCATCCGTGCCGCTTTTAGCCGATTGAAGTCCGTTCGCAAGCGTGCCCGCGCCATCGCGTGCCGTCTTGAGGCCGCTATGCAAATCACGAGCACCACTTTCGGCATCTCCCAATGAATCGCGCGACTCAGCGAAACTCTTAAAAATTTCTTTATAGAAGGTTTCTGAAACACTGGCCGCGCATTTTGTTTGTATTTCGAGGAATACACGTGCGCCAATTTGTGAGGTAATAAAATTGTTCGACAACTGGGCACGAGAATACAGCATGGCAGGCACAGGATCATTCGTGTTTGCCGTACCGATACGCTCAGAAAAGTTTGAAGGAATATACATGGCTAAGAAATACTTATTCTCCTCGAGACCCTTCTTGGCCTCGGCCTTCGTTACGACATCCCACTTAAAAGTGCCACTTTTGACAATCTCATCAACAAGGTCATCGCCGCCAGAAATGACGGTCCCATCTGAGGTCGTATAAGACTTGTCCATGTTGACTAAAGCAACAGGCAGATGGTCAATCATGCCATAGGGGTCAAGAAATGCCCACAGATAGAGAGCGCCATACAAAATTGGAACAACAAGCAGAGCAAGCAAAATCAGTTTTCCAAGAGGTCCCTTGAAAATTCGCTTGATTTCAATCCCCGTATTTTTCAAAACAATCATGCAGACTCCTGAGCGTAATTCTTTATACTGACTAGTCGGTATAAAACTAAATGTAGTCAAATATTTTAGACTAATCAGTACAAATAGACAAGGGGTTCCACCAGAATTTTCACACAAAAAAAACTCGCCTCTAAAGGCGAGTTTTGCTTTTCGTATCACTGAGTGACTTAGGCGGAAATATCCGAAAGCTTTACACTCTCTAAATACTTGACTGTGAGAGCATCGAGCTTCTTCCATACCTGATGGACCGAACATGATCCTAAGCGCTCGCACCACTCTTCATCTTTGGTGCAGGGAGAACAATCGGGCTTACCCTGTGTAGACTTAATAATCTCGAGCAGGCTAATCTCGTCAGAAGGTCGAGCGAGAATTGCACCGCCACGCGCACCTCGAATGACTTTGATAAGGCCAGCATCGGCAAGGTTGCGCTGAATTGCGCGAGCAAACTGATACGGTACATCATCTGCCTGAGACATGACCTTCACGCTCATGGGTGTACCAGGTGTACTCGCCATGCGCGTCATCATTCGAATTGCGTAGTCTGTGCGTCGCTTGACTTCCATGATTCCTCACAAATGTTATCTCAATTAATACTTTCTTTTCATATTGTAACTCTCGGCGACAACAAAAAACAGACACTTCTGTTCAAAACGGCCAAAATACTCTTTAAGATGTATTTAGCTCAAAAGCTGGCCATGCTTTAATTGACATAGATAAATGCATAACATCAATTGAGGACGTTATGAGTAACTTCATTTCAGCATGTAAAACAAAAATATCAACGCTTCCCCCGCTGGTTCGCGAAGCGCTTCTATCAATATGCCTGTTTGCGTTTTTGACTATTCAGCTCTTATTAACGGGAGTCGTCAGCGAGCATAGGCCTCCCCATATGCCTGAGCCAAGCTCAATCGCGCATTCCCTCCCCATGGGTGGCTGGGAGCAATCCATCGCGTTTCGGACTTTTATCTCACTGCTCATAATCGCGATTGCGTGTGGTGCCCTCATATTTCGCAAAAAAACGCCATGGACAACTTTGCTCATAACGACGGTCTGCTTTTCGCTGTATACCGTTATGCCACTCAGTTCAGTGTTTATTGTCATCGCACCTCTCATCGCCATCTATACCGTGACTTCAAGTAGCGAGAAAAATACGCGGTGGGTCATCATCTTTATAGTGACGTCACTCTGCCTGTGCCTGTTTGCGCTTACCTATGCAACTGCCCGATGGACCATCGAACTTGTTGGTTTTACGGCACTCTTAGCAGCAGCAGCACTCTTTGGAAGCGTACG
>CALLZE010000190.1 GCA_937858655.1 uncultured Coriobacteriales bacterium | reverse complement strand
CTGCGCTTGTTCGTGCTCGTGCAATTCACCATCAAGCCAGTTCAGGCGGTCCAAAGTTTCAAGTTTTGAAATTATATTCGGGTACATGCGCGCCAGATAAATTACGTCATCTTGAGCGTAGCTTAGTTGGCTGGTCTCTAAGGGACGCCGCGCCCAGTCAGTAAAACTGTCAGCTTTACTCAGAGCAACACCCAGCTCTTCTTGCACCAAAGCGCCATAGCCTATTTGATCGCGATACCCGAGCAAAGCTGCCGCTGATTGCGTGTCAAAATGGGGCGCAACAGGCGCACCGAGTATCTGATAGAAAATCTCTAAATCTTGGCTGCCCGCATGAAAAACCTTAACAATCGAGTCATTACACATTAACTCTTTAAGAGGACTCAGGTCTTCGATGCTCAAGGGATCAAGAAGAACAGCATTTCCCTCTTCGTCAGCAATCTGAATCAAACATAACTTTGCGTAGTAGGTCTTCTCACGCATAAACTCGGTGTCAACCGCAAGAATCTTATGATGCAACATCTGAGAAACATAGGTCTTCAAATCTTGCGTAGTTGTAATTAGCATTTCATTCCTCACTCATATTTGTTACTTACTAGAATACCTTATACGCCGGACAGTTTATATTTGGCAGTCATGAAAAACTCGAGTAAACTTCAACTATGAAACTATTTAATGACAAGGCATCCCGCCTGAATTGGAAAATCGTACTAGCAGTCGTCCTCGCAATCCTTGCGGGTGCTCTTTACTATGCGCGCTGGGTGCTCTATAAAAGTTCAACATTTCACTCAGAGATGACACGCTTTTTCATTGGTGATCTCGCCTTCTTGTTCTTGCAGGTTCTCTTCGTTACTGTCTTTCTTGAAACCTATCTCAAATGGCGAGAAAAGCAGGCCATGCGCCAAAAGCTCAACATGATCATCGGGGCTTTTTTCTCAGAAACAGGTTTTGAACTTCTTCGCGAAATTGTCTTTATCGATCGGGCGGCAGACGAAATTCAAGAGATTGCGTCGCCTCAACTCTCATGGACAGAAAAAGACTTTAATCGCGCACGTTCTTCATTTTCAAACCACCAACCAAACATCCAACCCTCGCCCGAAGCGCTCGAAAGTATGTCCTTTTTACTCACTGAGAAAAAGGACTCAATTCTATCTCTCTTGACCAATCAGGCGCTGCTCGATCACGAAACATTTACCGATTTGCTGTGGTCCATCAGCCACCTTGCCGATGAGCTTGCCGCGCGCAAAGATTTCTCACAACTACCAACGTCCGACATCAAGCACCTTGGCATCGATATGGCCCGCGCTTATGAAATTTTAGGAATTGAATGGCTCAACTATCTTGAGCATCTCCAGAAACAGTACCCGTATCTTTACTCACTTGCGGTTCGCAATAACCCGCTTAATCCTTATTGTGTTGTTGAGATTAAAGAAGCGAATTCAACTGCTCAGTAAGCAGTGTCAACAGCTCGTCGTTGCTAAATCCGTGAATAAAGTTCCCCACATCGTTAGCGTCAATAATTGATTTAAGCAAGTTCATGCTTTTGCCTTCAAAGAGATGTGAATACTGCTCAATGGGACCGACCTCAAAAAAGTCGCCATAAAAATCAAGGCGTTCAATGAAGCCGCCGACAAAAGAGCCGCACACCGTCACATTGCCCGCATCAAAACGCGCTTGGTTGATAAAGTCATACTCCGGCGATTTGCCCCAGGTCCATTCTGTTGTTGCATACTTTGAATCACAGAGCTTTGAAACCGCCACAGCTTCTTCCTCATCAAGAACAAAGTAGTCATCAGCTCCCCCATTACTCTCCATAAGATTCTGAGCAAAAGCGCTATGAAATTCAGGCAAATCCATCATCAAAAACTGCGATAGGTTGGCAACACGACTTCGGTGAGACATGATTCCGCGCGTGGTGTAATCTTCGACACGCGGCTTTGGGGTGAGCACTTTTCCGAGAACAGAAAGATCTGAATCAAAAAGTATAGTGCCGTGATGAAGCAGTGTGTCCTGATAACTGTATTGCGCATTTCCGGAAAACTTAGCGCCCTTCACCAACACATCATTGCGACCCGAAAACTCAGCCTGAACGCCGAACTCAGCAAGCGTATTAACGAGCGGCTCAGTGAAGAAGGAGAAGTTATTTTTTAAAGCATGAGCATTGCGTTTGATGACCGTAAAGTTGATGTTTCCCTGGTCGTGATAGACGGCACCGCCGCCCGAAAGACGCCTCACAACACGGATATTATGTTCATCAAGGTAGGTACGGTTAATCTCGCGATGAGCGTTTTGATTTCGCCCAACAACAACCGTTGGCTGGTTTTTCCATAAAAGGGCGATATCTTCATGGGCGAAACGCCCTTGAGTAGTGACGAGATATTCCTCAAGTGCGAGGTTGAAGGCAGGATTTTGTGAAGAATTCTCGATATAAATCATAGGGAATATTCTATACTAAGCGGCCCCAATTGTACTAATAAAATAAAACCTCCGCCAAAGCAGAGGTTTATCATCAGTTTGATGGTGGGCGATACTGGGATCGAACCAGTGGCCCCTACCGTGTCGAGGTAGTGCTCTCCCGCTGAGCTAATCGCCCATCAAATACAAAAAGTTGCAGGGATTAGTATAACATAGCCTTCAAGTTATCAATAAAAATTCGGTATTAGCCTTTAACGGCTTCATCATGACGCTTCCTGCGCAAAATATCGGCAGGCTGCATCTCAAAAGGTGCATCCATCGAATACACTTCCGTTGCCTTGTTGGCCACGTCGATAAGCTCTCCCCACTCAGTTCGCAAACCTGACACCTTGAACGCGCGCACAGTTTGTCCAGGAGAAAGAACTTCAATCTCATCTCCCACAAAGAATCGATTGCGCTGATGCACCGTCAAACGGCCATCTTCACATGAGACAACGGTCGCGCAGAGATCATGCGTCTGCAAATACTCAGCCTCGTCATACGTCTGATTCGCTGGGCCGTAAAAGAAGCCTGTCGAATAAGGTCGATGGCTCACGCGTTCAAGCTCGGGGAGATATTCTTCTGCCGGCGCTCCATCAAGCACATGGCGATACGCGTTTACCACGGTTGCCACGTAATAGGCGCCTTTCATCCGGCCCTCAATCTTCAGCGAATCAACGCCAGCCTCAATAAGATCATCAAGGTGTTCAAGCATGCGCATATCGCGCGAATCCATGAGGTAGGTACCGTGCTCATCTTCTTGCACGGGGAAATACTTGCCAGGTCGTGTCTGTTCCATAAGCACATAATTCCAACGGCACGGCTGTGTACAGTGCCCGCGGTTAGCGTCACGATTCGTGAGATAGTTGCTGATGAGACAGCGGCCCGAGTACGACATGCACATAGCACCATGGACAAAGACCTCAAGTTCAAGATCATCGGGCACATGGGCACGAATTGTGCGGATTTCTTCAAGTGATAGTTCACGAGCGAGCACCACGCGCTTAGCTCCCAGCTCATGCCACATGCATGCCGTCTGATAGTTGGCTACGCTTGCCTGCGTGCTTACATGAATGGCGACAGAGGGAGCATGCTCTCTCATGATGCGAAGCGCGCCTAAGTCGCTGATTATCACCGCGTCAACGCCAATGTCTTCGAGCAAATCCGCATACGCAGCCAGAGCTTCAATATCTTCGTTATGCATCACAATATTGGCCGTGATAAATATCTTTTTGCCCGCCTCATGCACTTTGCGCGTAGCTTCACGCAGTTCAAGCTC
>CALLZE010000189.1 GCA_937858655.1 uncultured Coriobacteriales bacterium | reverse complement strand
GCCGCTCTCGTGGGCGCCGATGGGGTTGAAGTAGCGCAGCAGCACTACGCTCATGTCGGGGCAGGCCCTCTGCACGTCGGTCAGGATGTCCTCGATCTGGCTCTTGGTGCGGCCGTAGGGGTTGGTGGCCTCGTGCTTGGGCTGGGTCTCGGGGATGGGGCACGCGTCGGGAGTGCCGTACACCGTGGCGGAGCTGGAGAAGATGATGTTCTTGCAGCCCGCGGTGCGCATGGAGCGCAGCAGGCACAGGGTGCCGTTGACGTTGTTGTCGTAGTACTCGAGGGGCTTGACCACGGACTCGCCCACGGCCTTGAGGCCGGCGAAGTGGATGACGCAGTCGATCGGGGCGGCCGTGAACACGGCGTCCATGGCGGCCTCGTCGCGAATGTCGCCCTCGACGAACGTGGGGCGGGTACCCGTGATGGCCTCGATGCGGTCGAGAACCACAGGGTGGGCGTTGCACAGGTTGTCGTAGATGACGACCTCGTGGCCCGCCTGCTGCAGCTCAACGACAGTGTGGCTGCCAATGAAGCCGGCGCCACCGGTAACAAGAATCCTCATAAACTTCCTATCTGATTGCATTTCGAAGGTTGACCTTTACATAGATTTAGAAAATGTCACACAGCAATCTAATCTGCATTTTCGTTAATGACCATTCGATCGCGAAAATGAACCATAACCGCAAGACGAAACACGAAAACAACAACCTCCGAAGCCGAAGCGCATAGGCACAGCGAGTACACATTCAGCGCACCGAAGAAATACAAGATGGCCAAAGACGCAAGCTGAACGCACATTCCTATCACCGTAGACGCATTTGCGTAATGGGAAAGGCCCATCGGCACAAGCACGGGAAAGCAAATAATGTAGGTTGGAAATATTACAGCCATCGCCGGAATTAAGCACCTGAGTACATCACCAGCAAATGCGTATTGATTGCCAAACAAAATAACGCAAAATTCGTCTGCAAATACAAAAAGCGCGGCACAGCCGAGAGCAATAATTGGAGCAGAAATCACCATTAGCTTAATAGCGAGTTTGTAATTTCGTTGCTTCACCATATAAGGGAAAATGCTGTCTGCAACGGGTGAGGAAACTTGTTTAACTACGGAAAGAACCTTATCCGATGCGTTAAACCAACCGACAACCGCTTGAGCTGGGTACATAGCACTCAAGATTACAGCGTTCGCACTCTGATACACCGTTCCAGCTGCTCGTGAGACGAAATACGGAAACCCATCTCTCGCAACAGAGGTGACGTATCTTGCACTTACCCCGCAAAACTTCACGCCCAGTTTTACAGAATCAAACCATAGGCAGAATGCAAAAGCAATCAAGTTTCCAGCAATCATCGCCAAGGGCAACACAAGAACGTCTGAATCCGATTTAAGCAAAATAAATATTGCAGCTGCAGATGCGAGTCTGATCAATACGATACGAATTGTGATCGCACCCATTCTTTCGACTCCTCTATAGAGATAGTCAGGCAACATTGCCGCAAAGAAATATCCTAAATAGTAAAGCATCACCAACACGGAATACTCACGCAGGAATGGAACAAACATTATCGCAGTTCCCAAAATAAGCGCCAAAACAACACCGATCGTTGTCTTTATCACGGCAACGGCTGTGTATGTCTTAGATAGACACTGTTTATCGTTCGAATTTTCCGCAACAACTTTTGTAGCCGAGTACAAGAACCCAAAATTCAGCACAAGGCTAAATATGTTCATCAAAGACACAGTGAAGCCAACTACGCCATACATCTCTGGCGTCAACACTCTTGTCTGATAAGGAATTGTGCACAGGTTGATAATCTGAGACGAGAAAGTCAGCGCATATAGATATGCCGTATTTTTTACCAGTCTTGACTTCGCTTTACTTCCTGGCACGTTTTCCTCCAATAACGCGCTTGATCTTAATCCTCAGCTTCAATGGAATAGCCTTACGAACAGCCACTCCCGCTCGCTCTCTCCAGCTAAGACCTTCAACGATATCTTTTTCGACAGCGGCATAACCTTCATCGCGCAACCGAGAATATATGACATCCCTAATCAAGGGTCTCTTTGCTGGATGGTTAAGCTGAGCGTTTAGGCTAGATTCAAGCTCGACATCCAACTCTGCGTAATCCACAGAATCCTCAAGCCTGTTCCACAGCTTAATGCCTTTCTCCGTGCTGAGAAGCATAATGGACAATACTTCTTCATCATGGAAACCTTCATAATTTCCGACACTAGCGCAATCCCCGATCGTAATATCTCCTGGTCGCCTCAACGAAGCGTAGCTGCATTTATAACAGCTCTCACGGAAAGATGCCCCTTTCATGAACAGGGAATAGTACAAGTCAAGCGCTGCTGGTCGCCTGACAATTCGACCTCCCGACATAACCTGAAGGGCATAGCTTCCGCGCTCAAAGGGCGTCTTAATGCGAAAAGCAGCGTTTTTCTCCGAGGCATAATCGACCTGGATCGCAGAATGAACATAATCATCCCAAAATGCAGGACTAGGAACTCCATGGCAAACCAGATCCACGGTATACAGATTTGCAGGCTCCTCGGTGAACAAAGACGAAACGCCAGCGAC
>CALLZE010000188.1 GCA_937858655.1 uncultured Coriobacteriales bacterium | reverse complement strand
AAGCGAAGACATCGCGGAGCTTGATGAGGGAGACTTCTTTTTGGGCTGGAAAGACACGTCTGCGTCGTATCGCTACTGTCATAATTTCAGCGAGGCAGAAATCGACGAACTAATCGAACTCATGGGAAGTCGCGCATCAGTTACTGCCCGCTTTTACGCAGATGGTCGCACCGATAATCTCAACGCTTATCTCATACTTCAGAAAAACTAAAATAAACCTTCATTAAAGATAAACACTGTGCGCAAGAGTTTTCTGCGTTAGCAAGCCTTCGCGCCCGTGCATAAGGCGTGTACAACATCCATCGTAGCTTCATCAGCAAAGATGACCAGATTGTCGCCCTCTTCAATTATGACGTCATCGGAAGGCATGACGATTTCTCCCCCACGATCGATTGCTACAAACGAAGAATGCGCAGGCATCGATAAATCACCCATGCGCTGGCCAACCGCGCGCGCACCTGCACATGCTTTAAATTGGGCAATTGAATAATTGCTGCCACCAAGCTTGAGCAGCATCATCATCTGATCAAGGTTCATCTCTTCAACAATAATGTGAGCCATCAAATTAGCCTGATTGAGAACAACGTCAACGCCCATGCCCGCGTCAAACAACCACGCATTTTTTGGATTATTAACACGCGCAAGCACACGCTTGACACCAAACTCGAACTTAGCGATGGTTGTGGCGACAAGGTTGGCTTCATCAGCACCCGTAACCGCGGCAACCACATCAGCTGTTTTGATGCCAGCTGCCTCAAGCACATTGGGGTCAGTTCCGTTACCCGCGATGATATTGCTCAGCGGCAGCTCTTCACGAATCTTTTCAAGCACCGCCTCACGGTTTTCAATGACCATTACATGATGTTTACTTTCAAGCAGGAGGTTAGCGATATAGGCGCCAACTTGGCCTCCACCGATGATAATGACGTTCATGATGACTCCTCCCTATGCCAAGCCGAGACGCGACTTCAACTTATACACCGACGGTGATAAGACTGATATGTAAATAATGTCACCGTGCTCGAACGTTGTTCCGAGCATCGGAATAAACGCTTGATTGTTTCGGGCAATCGAAACCACCTGATATTCGCCAAGTGACGTAAGTTCTTGCACTGTCTTTCCCACCAAGAGCTCAGGCACATCAATGCGCACGAGGTCAACATCGGTGTCGCCTATGGTAAGCACGCTGTCGAGTTGGCGATAACTCAGCATCTCGGTCACGCGCTTAATACCCCACGAGGTGGTGCAGATCGTCTGGATACCGAGAGTCTGATAAATCTCGGCTTTGCGCGGATCATACAGCCGAGAAATTACGCGAGGTACGCGATAGATATTGCGAGCAATGCGTCCCACGAGTGCGTTAGTTTCGTCGTTAATGGTGCAGCCGATAACCGCATCAGCCATTT
>CALLZE010000187.1 GCA_937858655.1 uncultured Coriobacteriales bacterium | reverse complement strand
GACTCCTTTCAACGGGCAGCGCTTAGAGACTTCTTGAGTCCCTAAGACAAGGAGCGTGGTGGACAACATGCCACTCACGAACACATATACATCCTACCCACATTTTGAACACATATAGACGCGCTTGTTAAAAGGAGCAGTTCAGAGAGGTGCATGCTCGCCCTCTGACAGCTACAATGAAGACACAACCAACAGAAAGGCATGTTCATGATGATTATGACGACCACCCCAACAATTGAAGGAAAAAAGATTGTCGAATATAAAGGTGTGCTCTTTGGAGAAGTTGTATCGGGCATTAATTTCATCAAAGATTTTGCGGCGGGCGGGCGCAACATTTTTTGTGGACGCAGCGAATCGTACGAAAACGAACTCATGGCCGCACGCGACAACGCGCTGCGTGAACTCGAGCAGCGCGCCGTCATGGCAGGAGCAAATGCCGTTGTAGGCATTGATATTGATTACGAAGTCCTAGGCAGCGATAACGGCATGATTATGGTCACCGCCAGCGGAACTGCCGTAGTCGTTGAGTAATCTATCCTGTAAGCACGAAAACTGACAACCACTCAATTACCGAGAGCACGCTCAATGTGCTCTCGATTTTTATATCTCTTTCTGCTGGTAAAGACCCAACTCATTAAAACCAAGCCTTCGGTAATAGCCGCGCGTGCCTATCGCGCTTATCACGTTGAGACGCTTATAACCTGCTTCATGCGCAATAACACCCGCACGCTCGATGAGCCGTTTGCCGAGACCTGCGTGCTGAGCGCTCTCGCCCGCTTTATGCAGCCCTGCAACTTTTCCGTACACATGCACTTCTCGAATCATCGCCTCGCCAAGAGCAATGGGGAGATCATTTTCGTGAGCGGCCACATAGGCTTGATCAGGGAGCGATAGTCTCAAGAAACCTGCAATTTTATTTTCGGGTGTTACCCATTGCAAAAAGTACTCACGCGTATTCGTCGTATCGTAAGGTACCTCAATAAGTTGAAGAGCCTCCCTATCTACCTCGCCCGTGCTTACCTCACGATAACGAATTTCGT
>CALLZE010000186.1 GCA_937858655.1 uncultured Coriobacteriales bacterium | reverse complement strand
GTGGCGTGACTCGTGTGATAGCGACCGCCTCTCGATTGGTATTGCTCCCCATTCTGCCTATTCATGTCATCCCGAACTTTTCAAAAAAGTTTCAGAGTACGCTATGGACGGTACTCCCGTCGCAATGCACCTTGCGGGAAGTTTTGAGGAGTATCAGTTTGTAAAGTATGGCTCGTCGCAATTGGGTACCGAAGTGCGTAAAGAGTATGATTTGGATGCTCCGCTGTGGCTGCCAACAGGCGTGAGCCCTGTGCGCTACGTGCTTCAGTGGGGTATTTTTGATGTGCCTCACGTTATGGCCATTCACTGCACACAGGTTGATGACGATGATATTCAAATTTTGGCCGACTACGACGTGGCCGTTTCACACTGCCCACGCTGCAACGCAAAACTCGGTATGGGCATTGCGCCGTTGCAGAAGTTTATGAGCGCGGGCATTCGTCTCGGTCTTGGCACCGATTCACCAGCGGCCTCAAATGCGATGGACGTCTTTGAGGAGATGCGCATCGGTATGCTGATTCAGCGCGCAGCGTATGGTAAGGAGCGCTTCTATACAGCAAGCCGCTTCTTGAAACTAGCGACCTATGACGCGGCAAGCGCGTTGGGTATGCTCGACTATACTGGTTCGCTTGATACCGGAAAGAAGGCCGACATCATCGCGGTTGATCTTTCAAAATCGGCGCAAGTTCCTACGCATCGTCCCGCAAGCGCGATGGTTCACACCGCTCATCAGAACAATGTTTTGATGACGATGATTGCAGGCGAAACCGTCTATGAAAACGGACAATGGAGCCATCTGGATGGTGAGCGTCTCAAGGCGCGCGCCGAGGAGATGCGCCTTAAACTGCGTGAATCTATGAATTAAAAGTTACAAAGCGTAGACATGCTTTGAGAGTTTGTGTATCTTGTGAGGTCTTGGGCCTACGCGTCCGAAGTGTCGTACAATAGGTGCATATGTGCATAGGTAAATCGTTTAAATGTAAACGATGAATACAGGAGGTTTTTGTGAGCAACGAATTCTTTTTTGATGATGATGCGGCTGAGAAAAAGTCTGGCAAAAAACAGGCTCCCGCAAAAAAGGGTGGCACGGGTAAAGCTGCTCCTTCAAAAGCATCAAATTCAAGCAAAAAGACCAACACGGGTGCTAAGCAGCCTGCAAAGAATCAGCCTGCTAAGAAGCAGCCAGCAAAGCCAGAAAAAGTGGCAACTCCAATGGTCGAGCACAATGAAGAGGGCATTTCAGTATCTCTCATGCTCGCTATTATGATTGCCGTCATTTCATTGCTTGTGGGCGCTATTGGCGGAATCTTTATTGGCCGTTCACTTGGAACAGTTGTGTATGACGCGTCTGAGGCTTCATCAGGTTCAGCGATGGATGCAATGGGCGGCAGCACAGGCACTACAACCGACATGGGCACTGGTACCACCGACAGCTCATCAGGTATGCCTTCAGGTCACCCAGACATTAGCACAACCGATAGTTCTTCAGGCAACTAACAACATATTACGAGGTAAAGACGGGGATTTTTAGTTATGAACATTAATAAGGAACACAGTCCTGCGTGGGTCAAAATTACTATCTGGATTACGATTTTTGCATTCGTGTTTGCGTTCATCGCTGTTGGATTTTTGCAGGTTATTACCTCAATCAAAAGTAACAGTAGCAGCAGTTCTTCATCAACATCGTCGAGCTCAACTACAACGAGCGCGGCACAGCAAATTTCAACGGTCAACAGCCAGTATCAGACCTCAGCAGTATCTTCTGAGGCTCTCGTAAAGAAAGAGCCAAAGAACAAGACACAGGTTGCTTCACTTGCAGGACTGTACTCACAGTGGGGAACTGCGCTCCTCCAAATCTCAAACAGCACTGAGGCACAGACCCAGGCTGCCGAGAAGTTGCAGACGGCCAATAAGTACTGGAAACAGGCTTATGACCTCGACCCGAACGATAAAGAAGTCGCAGGTGACTACGCTACCTCGTTGTACTATGTAGGCGACACTCAGGGTGCTATCAAGGTTGCCCAAGAGGTTGTTAAGAAAAATCCAAAGTATGCTACTGTTTGGTACAACTTGGGTATATACCAGTCCGCGACTAATAAGTCAGAGGCTATTAAGTCGCTTGAGAACGCAATTAAGTACGAGACGGATGCAACTCAGAAGAAGTCAGCACAAGAAGCTCTCGCATCGCTCAAGAAATCAAGCAACTAGTAACAACGCACATCTTGAGGGGGTATCCGCGAGATACTTGAGGAGCGGTTATGAAACTAAGCCTTTCAACAGAGAAGCCGGATAAAGAGTGCGCCGTCGTCAAGGCGCAGGGAGAAATCGATCTCGATTCTTCGCATATTCTCAAAAGCGAGATTCGTGGTTTGCTTGATGCGGGATATACCTTGATTGTGCTCGATCTTGGAAATGTCAGGTTTATTGACAGTTCTGGTTTGGGCGCGTTGGTAGTATCGCTCAAAGCCGCCGCCGAGCATGGTAGCAGCATTCGTCTCGCGTGCGCGCAGCCTTCGGTTGAGAAGGTGCTCAAACTTACGGGCCTCGATCGCGTCTTCATTATGGGCGCGAGTGTTGATGAAGCTTTGGCCTAAGGTGTAATTTCAGATAATATGCGGGCGTTCTCGTAAGAGGGCGCCCGTTTTTTACCGTCTATCAATGTTTTTGTTCGCATAATACAAATCAATTCTTTTTCATTGAGCAATATTCTTTATAATGGCTATCGGTGCACTCATGTGCATCGAATCTACGAACGACTCAAGGGAGTACGACTTGTTTGGTATTGGCGGATTTGAGCTAGTTATTATCATCGTGTTTGCCTTGTTTATTTTTGGGCCCGATAAGCTTCCTGAAATTGGAAAGAATCTGGGCAAAGCTCTCAAGATGTTTAATAATGCCAAAAACGAGTTGGAGACGGTTGTTAAAACCGACATTCTTAAACCAGAAGATATGAAGGCAGTGCGTGATATGCAAGAGGACTTTCAGTCCATCACGAGTGCTGTCAAAAACCCCATGAGCATGCTTACAACTAAACCAAGTGAAACTGCGGCAAAAGTTAAGCAGGATATGGAGCAGGGAGTTGCGGCGACGAACGAAGAAGATGCGCCCTCACGTCCTCGCGATGCTGCGGAGTGTTCGGACGAATCTTCTTCTCCGTCGCCCTCTTCCGCAGATATCACTGCAACTGACAATGACGCTAACGCGGAAACCCGCGCTGATGATGAAGATACGAGTGAGGGGAGTGTCATGCAGACGCCGCAGCAGGCTTGCGCGAACACTCCGCAGCGCAGCGAGGACGTGAGCGCGAGCACTGCTGCAGAGTCTGCAGAGCAAAGGTCATCAGCCGCTCAAGACATTTGGGCCGCAACTACTGCCACGAACGCTGAGGAGGACTAGTGCCCGTTTCACCAAAGCAGATGCCATTCTTCCAGCACTTTGCCGAACTGCGCAAGCGCTTGACAGTCATTGTCATCGTAATTTTTGTGCTTTCAATCGTGTTTTATACCGATAAGTGTTACGTGTTTTTACTCGATATTTTCCTTGCTCCCGTGCGTGCGTTTTTGCCGGGTGGCAAACTCACGGTGCTTGGCCCCTTTGAACAAATGACCTTCCGCTTTAAAGTCGCTTTCGTGGCCTCAATTATTGCGAGCATGCCCGTCATCCTCTATGAAATCTTTGCGTTTATCACGCCAGCTCTCAAACCAAAAGAAAAGAAGTGGGTTATCCCCACAGTTTTGGCAGCTGTGTTGCTCTTCTTGGGCGGTGCGTGTTTTGCGTATTTCGTTATTATGGGCCCTGCTTTTGAGTGGCTTTCGAGCCAAGGTGCTGGTGTCATTAATTCGATGGCCGCAGCTGGGCAGTATTTTTCTGGCATAAGTATGCTGATGATTGGTTTTGGTATTGGCTTCGAGCTGCCGCTTGTAGTCTTTTACCTTATCGGTCTCGGCATTGTGAAATACGATATCATCCGCGGTGGCTGGCGCTACGCGTACGTTGCCATCGTGATTGTTGCGGCTGTCGCTACTCCCGACTGGTCACCATGGACAATGGGTGGACTTGCAGCTTCGCTGGTTGCTTTGTATGAAATTAGTTTGGCTCTGGCTCGCCTTGTCTTTAGTAAGAAGATTAAGCAGCAACGCCAAGATGATAAAGAATATGAAGAGTATTATGCAGATGAAAAACCTGCTGAAGATGAGACGATGACAGCAAAGCAAAAGGTCATCGCGCGCGCCGCTCAACAAAAAGAAAAGTAAACGTAGCTAAAAAGGTCGTGTTTGCATGCATGAAATGGGAATTATGCAAGGCATATTAGACGCTTCGTTTGAGGCGGCTCAAAATGCGGGTAAGAGTAAAATCAGTCTCGTAAAGGTCACTATCGGAGAGCTTACTGAAATTCAAGACTATGCGCTTGAGTTTGCGTTTGAAGCGCTCACGAAAGATACGATGGCGGAAGATGCCAAACTCGAGATGACGTTTCTTGAACCAAAAAGTACCTGTCAAGATTGTGGTCACACGTATACTCACGATCACTTCACCATGACGTGCCCTGAGTGCGGGTCTTTTGATGTGAAGCTCATTCAGGGACGCGAATTACAAATCGATGCTATTGAGGCAGATTAATAGGGAGAATGCGCGATGACTCAAATTGATATTCAAAAGCCAATTCTTGATCTGAACGATAAACTCGCTCAGCGCAATCATGAGCTTTTTAATGAAAAGGGTGTCTTTGTTCTTGATTTGATGGCGAGCCCTGGCGCGGGAAAGACCTCGACAATTCTCGCGACAATCGCGGGTTTGCGTGATCGCTACAAAATCGCGGTTATCGAAGGCGACATTGCGAGTCGCGTCGACGCTGACAAAATTAAGGCTCATGGAATTCCTGCGGTTCAGATTAATACAGGTGGTGCCTGTCATCTTGAGTCTGATATGATAAAGCGTGCTATTGATGTGCTTGATCTCGATAATCTCGATTTAATCATCATAGAGAACGTGGGAAATCTTGTGTGCCCGAGCGATTTTTATTTGGGCGAGCACGCAAAGGTAATGATTTTATCAGTACCTGAAGGACACGATAAGCCTTATAAGTATCCGAACATTTTCCAAATTTCAGAAGCGGTCATTCTTAACAAAGTTGATACGATGAGCGTTTTTGATTTTAATGAAGAGGAATTTGACGGCGTAGTTCACTCGCTGAATCCAAAAGCGCCTGTCTTTAAAATTGCAGCCACCAAGGGGCAGGGCGTTGACGAATGGACCGATTATCTCGCGAAGAGAATTGAAGAGGTGCGTTCTCGAGCCCAAGCTTAAAGGCTGATTACCGGAGGACGAATGAAGTTAATTATTACCGAGAAAAATATCGCGGCAAAAAAGATTGCTGATATCCTCGGCGACACCAAGGCGAAAGCCGATAAGGTATATAACACTCCCGTGTACTACTTCACCCATGATGGCGAAGAGTGCGTAACCGTAGGACTTAAAGGCCACATTCTTGAAGTGGTCTTTCCTACTAGTTTGGAGTACGCAAAGAAGGCCTGGAAAGCAACGTGGGCTGATGAAGAGGTCAGTGAGGCTCCGCTGCCTACCGATTTGCCAACACCTCCGTGGAAAAAATCGAGCAAGGTTTTTCCGAAGACGGGGGTTGTTCTCACTTCATGGAACATCAAGTCTCTGCCATATTTGATTTGGGCGCCCGTAGGCAAGCAGGTTGCTGAGAAAGAAATCGTGCGCGCCCTGCGCACGCTCGCGAAGCGCAGCGACTCCATTGTTATCGGTACTGACTTCGACCGCGAGGGAGAACTTATCGGTTCCGATGCGCGCGATATCGTTAAGGCGGTCAACCCGACGGCGCCCATCACACGTGCCCGCTATTCAGCTATTACTAAAGATGAAATTACGCGCGCGTTTGCTGACTTGACCGCGGTTGACGACAACCTTGCGCAAGCGGGCGAGGCGCGTCAGGATATCGACCTCATTTGGGGTGCCGTGCTCACGCGCTATTTGACGAAAGTCCGCTTTTCGGGTATTGGCAATCCACGCAGCGCCGGTCGCGTGCAGACGCCGACGCTCAAGCTCATTGTTGACAAAGAAAAAGAGCGCGAAGCGTTTGTGCCCGAGGACTATTGGGTGGTCTCACTTGAGGCCGTCACCAATGATGGCGAATCGTTCAAGGCTCGTCACGAGACGAACCATTTCAAAGATGAAGCAAGCGCGCGGCGCGCGTTCGAGCGCATCGAAGCGCTGAAAGCGAACAATACGCCCGCGACGATTGCGTCGGTTGAATCAAAGAAAAAAATTAAGAACCCACCAGTTCCCTTTAACACCACAAGTTTGCAGGTTGCCGCGGCCGCCGAAGGTCTTTCTCCCTCGCGCACCATGCGTCTGGCTGAATCGCTCTATATGAATGGACTTATTAGTTATCCTCGTGTTGATAACACGGTCTATCCCGCTTCACTCAATCTTAAAGATATTTTGAAAGACCTTGCCAAGGTTGATTACTATCGTGCGTATGCCACTCAGTTGATGGCGGGTCCGCTTCACGCGACGCGTGGCGATAAAGAGACAACCGACCACCCGCCTATTCATCCAACGGGAGCGGGCAATCCTGATAAAATGCGCGCTGACGAGTGGAAACTCTACAACATCATTGCGCGCCGTTTTATGGCGACGCTTTCTGACAAGGCTATCGTTGAAGAAACGGTTGTCACGATTGACGCAGATGGCGAGCCGTTCAAAGCTCAGGGCAATGTGATAGTTGAGCCAGGATTTCGGGCGATTTATCCGTATGGACAGAAAAAAGAAGACCAGTTGCCGCTTCTTAAAGTGGGGGACAAGGTAGATATATCTGAGACTTCATTTGAGGCGAAGCAAACGAATCCACCCGCGCGTTATACCGAGGGCTCTATTATTACCAAGATGGAAAAAGAGGGGCTCGGCACAAAGGCGACGCGTCATGATGCCGTGCAAAAACTCGTCAATCGCGCGTATGTGGTTATTGAAGACAAGTCGCTGCGCCCAACGATGCTGGGCACGAGTGTTATCGACGCGCTGAGTGCGTTTGCTGAGCGTATTACGCTTCCTGTTATGACGTCTGATCTCGAAAGTGAGATGGACGAAATCGCGTTGGGGGCAAAGACGCGCATGTCGGTTGTTGACCACTCGCGTTCAATGCTTGCTGAATCGATGAGCAACCTTATAGATAAGACCGAAGAAGTGGGTGAACTACTCGCTGCCGCGGCAGAATTCGACGCCAAGGTGGGCACGTGCCCTGAGTGTGGCAAAGAGATGGTGGTAAAAACATCTCAAAAAAATAGAAGTCAGTTTGTTGGTTGCAAGGGCTATCCAGAATGCAGCAACACTTATCCGCTCCCCGATGGCAAAATTGAGCCGCTCCCTGAGCAGTGCGATGAGTGCGGCGCGCCTCGTGTACGTATCATTCGCTTCCGCTCAAAACCCATTGAGCGCTGCCTGAATCCTGAGTGCAGAACAAATTATGAGGCGCCCATTAATCTGGGTCTTTGCCCCGTGTGCGCTGCCGAGGGACGCGAAGGTCACATTATTGGTCAGCGCTCCCAGCGTACTTTGAAGCGTTTTGCGCGCTGTGAAAACTTTGAACAATGCGGTGTAAGTTTTCCACTGCCTGCCCAGGGCCAAATTAAGCCTACCGGCGAGGTGTGCGACACGTGCGGTTTCCCTGAAATTGAGGTAGAGACGCGCCGTGGTCCTTGGAAGATTTGCCCTAATATGGAATGCCCAAAGCGTCTTGAAGAAGAAAAAGCACGCGCTGAAGCTAAGGCAAAGCCGAAAGCAAAGCGCACAACGAAAAAACGAACCACCAAGGGAAAGTCAGCAAAATAATCGGAAGGGAACGTGTTGCGGGAATGGCGAAGAAAGTAACGATTGTAGGCGCGGGAAATGTGGGAGCAACGGCAGCGCTGTTGCTTGCTTTGCACAATACGGCAGATGTGTGCTTAATCGATATTGCAGAGGGCATGCCTCAGGGCAAAGCGCTCGACATGATGCACATGCGCTCAGTAGAAAAGTTCCAGCCAACTGTTGTTGGTACGAATGATTATGCTGATACGGCCGGAAGCGACGTCGTCGTCATTACCGCGGGAGTTCCTCGCAAACCGGGCATGACACGCGATGACCTTCTTGGCATCAACTCATCTATTATGGAGTCGGTTATTACCGAAGTCGTTAAGAATTCTCCCGAGGCTATTGTGATTTGTGTCACCAATCCCCTCGATGTCATGACCTATCTTGCTTTCAAGAAATCGGGCCTTCCTGCTGAGCGTATTTTCGGCATGGGCGGCGTGCTTGATTCGGCTCGCTTCACCTATGCGGTTGCCGAGGCAACAGGCGCCGATGTTGCCGATATCGAGAGCTACGCCCTCGGTGCTCATGGCGACCAAATGGCACCAATGCCGCGCTTCACTACGGTTAAAGGTCAGCCTATCACCGAACTTTTGTCGGACGAAGAAGTTGAGGCGCTTGTTCAGCGCACCGTTTTCGGCGGAGCTGAAGTGGTATCGTTCCTCAAAACGGGCTCAGCATTTTATGCCCCAGCGGCATCGATTGTGCACATGGTCGAGGCTATCTTGGGCGACACGAAAGAAATTTTGCCAGTATGCGCTTACGTTGATGGCGCGTATGGCATTGAGGATGTATATGTTGGCGTGCCCGTCCGTTTGGGTGCACGCGGCATTGAAGAAATTATCGAACTTGACCTCAATGCGGAGGAACTCGCTGCTCTGCAAACGTCCGCGGCGAGTTGCGCGAAACAATTGGATGATTTGAACTTGCGAGGCTAGACATGCCCGAGGTAATCATAAAATCAGCAGAAGAAATCGCGTCGCTTGTCGCTGATATGGTTGGCGAAAGCGCCACCGTCCTGCGCGCTGACGTACGTGAGGGCCTTTCTGACGCTCGAAAGCGCGAACGGAGCCTGCGAGGCAAGGTTGTGCTTGACCAACTGCTCAAAAACGCTGAGATTGCGTCTTCAGATGACGTGCCTATCTGCCAAGATACGGGCACGGTGTGGGTGCGTGTCGAATTGGGCACGCGCTATCATATTGAGGGCGATTTAAAGCACGCCGTCAATGAGGCGGTTGAGCGTGTCTATCGCGACAAAGGCTTACGCATGTCAGTCGTACGTGATGCGCTTTTTGATCGCACCAATACTCAGACCAATACACCAGTCTTTCTTGATATTGAGTACTCCCAGCGCGATGACATTGAAGTAAGTGTCATGCTCAAAGGAGCGGGCTCTGACAACGCGTCACGCCTTGTGATGCTCAACCCTGACGAAGGTGTTGAGGGCATTAAGCGAGAACTTGTCGCTCTGGTGCGCGAAAAGGCATCGATGGCATGCCCACCGCTTGTTATCGGCGTGGGCGTTGGAGGTTCGTTTGATAAGGCTCCGGGTCTTGCTAAGCGTGCACTCCTAAAGCCCATAAATGAAGTCGACAATGACGAGCGTGTGGCGGCGCTTGAGAACGAGTTGCTCGAAGCGGTTAACGCAACGGGTATGGGCCCAGGCGGGCTCGGGGGAGATATAACCGCACTCGCTGTAAAGGTGCTAACGGCTCCCTGTCATATTGCTGCATTTCCTGTCGCAATTAATATGGGATGCAGCGCTATGCGTTCTCGTACAGCAACTATCAGGTAGGGTAAAATGAGACTATGACTAATCAAAATGAAACAAATATGCACACTGACATGCGCGATGGCCAAGAGGTTGTTGGTGCGGCTCTTGGCAACAAAGACAAGAGCAGCCTTAAGCGCTTGATGACCAGCCACAACTTCCAGAAATTGTGGATTGCTCAGTTTATTTCAAGCATGGGTGACTGGCTGATTATTGGTATTCTCATCCCAACAGTAATGGCGCTCTCGGGTGGTTCATCAACTGCTGTTGCGGGCATTATGGTCGCCAAAATTATTCCTGCGCTCTTTTTGTCATCAATTACCGGCGTGCTTGTCGACCACTTTGACCGCCGCAAAATTATGCTGACAACCGACTTGATTCGATTCTTCTTGGTTTTAATATTGCTTACCACCAACTCGCTTGCGGCGATTTACCTCGTTGTGCTCCTCACTGAGACGGCATCGTTGTTCTTCTGGCCCGCGCGTAACGCTCTCATCCCGATGCTCGTTGACGAAGAAGACGTGAGCATGGCAAATGGGCTCATGTACACAACGCAGCAGGGAGCAATGGTTGTTGGTCTTGCGGCCTCAGGTGCCATTCTCGCTGGCTTTGAAAAGATTGTTCAGCTGGTGTTGCATGCCAATATGCCCGCATTTTTGCATCCCTTCGTTTCGTATATCACACCAATCATGGTGGGCTCACGAGCGGGATACGTGCTCGATTCGTTCACATTCATCTTCTCAGCGCTCCTCATTTTCACTATGAAAATTTGTGCTAAGCCACAGACCAACAGCGAGGAGAAGTTCGACCTCTCACAGGTTGGACAGGGCGTCGTTGAATCATTCCAACTTATGCGCGACCGCAAAGAGTTGCGCGGACTTCTTATTACCGTCTTCTTAGCGATTATCGGCGGCGGCGCGCTTGTGACTGTCGGCCTTGACTACATTACGTCGCTTGGTGGCGCGGTGCCATTTGCGAGCCGCGTTGAATGGATTGCCCGATTCTCGGGTTCGCGCCAAATATTTGTTATTACTTTCTTGGCCATAGGTATGGTGGTGGGCGCACTGCTCATTCCGCGTATCGAAAAGAAAATATCGGTGCGCTTGCTGTTCCCCTGTAGCGTGACGCTTTTTGCTGTTGGTATGCTCGGATTTACGCTTACCACCAAGTATTTCATTTCATGTCTGTATGCGACGGCCGCTGGTTTTTGTATCGCGGCCCTGACGGTTGCGGGCAACAATTATATTGTTGCTGAAGTTGACGATTCGATTCGAGGGCGTGTTTTCACGGCGCTCGAAAGCGTCATTCGTGTGTCGCTGCTCATCTCTATGATGTTGGTTGCGCCGCTTTCCGACATTTTGAGCAAACTTATTAAGAAGTTTTTGGACGCCGAGGGTATTACGACGCTCCTTGGGATTCCCCTGTCGGGCGCGCGTATTACGCTGCTTATCGCTTCTGCTTTAGTGGCAGTCGCCGCTGTTTATGGTTTCAAAAAAGTCTACTTCGGCCCTAACGCCGCAGACAAAAAAGCCCTTGAATCAGAGGATGACGAGTCATGCGCATAGATTTGCCTCTTAATCCGGAAGTTGCTGAGCAACTGCGCGCTGGTGAGCATGTTGAGCTTAACGGGCCCGTGTTCACGGCGCGAGACGCAACACATATGCGCCTTATCCAGGATTTAGAAGCATCAGGAAAACTCCCCTTCGAACTCGAGGGGCAATTGCTTTTTTACGCAGGACCAACCCCTGCTCGTAGTGGGCGCCCTCATGGTGCCATTGGCCCCACGACCGCAAAACGCATGGACAAGGCAACGCTGCCGCTTTTGGATGCGGGCATTGCGGCAACCTTGGGCAAGGGACAGCGTAGTGCTGATATTGCAGATGCGTGCGCGCGCCATAAAACGGTATATTTTGGCGCTGTGGGTGGTGCGGCCGCTCTTCTTGCGAAGCATATTATTTCAGCGGAGCCCGTTGCTTATGACGAACTGGGCACCGAGGCGCTCGTGCGCCTTGAGCTCAAAGATTTCCCTGCTTTTGTGGCGCTTGATTCTTTAGGAAATGACCTGTATGAGCAGGCCCCGCGCGCATGGCGCGAGGAGTGCTCTCAGGATGCGCCTTCTTCTCAGGTGGGCGATAGTGCTCCATCACAGCGTGGTCGTTTTATCACGTTCGAGGGTGGCGAGGGGGCTGGAAAGTCTACACAGATTCAAGCGCTTGCTCGTCAGCTAGAGATGCGTGGCGTCGAGGTTCTCGTTGTTCGCGAGCCCGGTGGCTCGGTGGTAGGCGAGGCTATTCGCCATGTTTTGCTTGACCCAGCCAACACGGCAATGTCGAGTCATACTGAGCTCTTTTTGTATGAGGCTGCCCGTGCGCAGGTTGTCGATGAAATTATCGCCCCCGCGCTCGAGCGTGGTGTAACCGTGCTGTGCGATCGGTATTATGATTCGACAACGGCGTATCAAGGATACGGTCGTGGCCTCGATATTGGCCTTGTTGAGCAGCTCAACGTGGCAGCAATATCAGGTGTTGTGCCTGACCGCACGCTTGTGCTTGACGTTGACCCCGCGTTAGGACTCAACCGCGCTACACAAAATGGCGCCGCAGCCGACCGTCTTGAGCAAGAGGCGCTCGCTTTTCATCAGCGTGTGCGCGCAGGATTTTTGGCCGTTGCGCAAAAAGAGCCTGAACGCGTGCGTGTTATTGCTCCCAATTTAGGGATCACTCACACCTTTAATGAGGTCGTTCTCGCCATTGCTGATTTGTTTCCTGAGTTCGACTTTGCGCGCGCCGTGGAAGCAGAGTAAGGTCGATGAATAAATTTTGGGATGACATAATCGGGCAACCTGACGCGGTGACCCAACTTAAAAATGCTCAAGAAGCAGGCGCTCTCAGCCATGCGTATCTCTTCGTAGGGGCTCAAGGGCTCGGCAAGACAAATGCGGCACGCGCACTTGCGGCAGGAGTTATGTGCAAAGATGGGGGCTGCAAAACCTGTGCGGTCTGCCAGCGTCTTGAGCGTGATACGCATCCCGATTTCTCGCTCATTGAGCCGGAGGGTCCTCAATATTTTGTGGATCAAATTCGTACACTTATTCACGATGCGACCCTGCGTCCTGTTGAGGCTGATCACAAATTCTACGTGATTTATGCGGCGGATTTATTTAATGATTCTTCAGCCAACGCGTTTCTCAAAACGCTTGAAGAACCAAATCCGCATGTCACTTTTATTTTAATCGCCCACAATCTTCAGGCAGTGCTTCCAACCATCGTCTCTCGTTGCATTGTTGTGCGCTTTAAGACGCTTCCTCAAAGCGTCATGGTTGAGCAGCTCAGAGAGGCGACAGCTTGCAGTGAAGAAGATGCCCTGATTGCCCTTGGAGCGTGCGGCTCCGTGCTGGCAACCGCAACGCGTTTCTTGCTTTCGCCCCAGTTGCGCGCTACACGCAACGAAACGGCGCGCGCCTTTCGTGTGCTCAAAGACGCGGACGATCTTGAAGTGCTCGATTTAGCAACGTCGCTCCTTGTTGCCATAAAGGGCCCCCTTGAGGAGTTGTCCAAAAATCAGGAGAATGAACTGAAAGAGCGGGCTGAATTGCTCGACTCCAAGGCGATGAAAATACTCGCCGACCGCAACAAGCGGCGCATGAGCGCCTATGAGAAACAAAGCATCAATGAGGTGCTCAACGTGTTTCAAAGTCTCCTACGTGATACACTATGTATTTCACAGGGAGTTTCAGATTTGGTTCTCAATATTGATGAGACCATATATTTGAGCGAGCTCAGTGAAACAATCGAGCCCGCGAAAGTTGCCGATGCGCTTCGCATCATTGACCAAGCGCGCTCACGTGTTGCGTTAAATATTGATACTCAACTCGTTTTAGAAACGACGTTGTTTGGAATTCGAGAGGTTTTGTAATGCCAAAAGTTGCAGGAGTACGCCTACGCTATTCGAAGACGCTCTGGTTTGAGCCAGGCGAGCTTGTTCCCGAAGTGGGAGATATAGTTATTGTTGAGACTGAACGTGGCCAAGAGATTGGTCTCATTCAGCACGGTCCGCATGATGTTGAGGAGAGCGCCCTTAAAGCTCCGCTCAAGCCTATTGTGCGTATCGCGACCGCCGAAGACCTTCAGCATGTGCTTGAGCTGGGAGAAAAGGAAAAGGCGGCAATGCCCAAGTTCAAGGAGCTTATTGAAAAAAATAAGCTTGATATGAAGCCGACGGATATTGAGTATTTGTTTGGCGGCGACAAAATCGTCTTTTACTTCTCGGCTGAGGAACGCGTTGATTTCCGTAGCTTAGTTAAAGATTTAGCAGCCTATTTTCATATGCGCATCGATATGCGTCAGGTGGGTGTGCGCGATGAGGCTCGCATGGTTGGTGGCCTCGGTCACTGCGGCGAAGTACTCTGCTGCGCGCGTTTAGGTGGAGAGTTTGCGCCGGTATCGATAAAAATGGCCAAAGACCAGGGACTTCCACTTAACCCTCTCAAAATTTCTGGTCGATGCGGCCGCTTGATGTGCTGCTTGCGCTATGAAGTCGGGGCTTACCAAGATTTCAATGCTCGTTCTCCCCGACGCAACGCGCTCGTTGAAACACCGCGTGGCGAGGGTAAAGTTGTTGACATCGATGCGCTGCGCGAAATTATCACCTTACAATTTCAGGGAACTGAAGATGATGGTCCTCAAAGGATGGACGTTCCTCTCTGCAAAATGAACTGCGAGAAGAAGGACGGTAACAAGTGCTGCTGTTCGATTTCTCACGAGGTTTTCGAGGAACTTTCTGAAGAAAAAGAGCATCCTGTTGATAACTTCTTCTTCCCAAC
>CALLZE010000185.1 GCA_937858655.1 uncultured Coriobacteriales bacterium | reverse complement strand
GAAACGTTCATCAATAAACTCCTAATTTATTCTGAACAACACTTACTAGTTTCCCGACTAGTAAGCAAATCCACTGTAACAAAAAACCCTGTAAAAATACAGGGTTTTGGAAAATATAGGGTTTTGGAAAATATAGGATCATTTATATTATTCGGTCGGTGATTACTTGCCACCGTCGCTAGTCTCTTTCAGCATAACATCATGCGCTCCACCCTCAACAATGCTTGTCTCAGATACAAGCGTAAGGCGTGCCTTTTCTTGCAGCTCAGGAATTGTAAGTGCACCACAGTTACACATCGTGGAGCGGATCTTGCTGAGCGTTGTCGCGAGGTTATCATGGAGCGTACCAGCATAAGGTACATATGAGTCAACGCCTTCAACAAATGAGAGTTTTGCGTCGCCACCATTATCATAGCGCTGCCAATTACGCGCACGCGCTGAGCCCTCTCCCCAATATTCTTTCATGTAATGGCCGTTGACCATGACCTTATTGGTTGGACTCTCGTCAAAGCGCGAGAAATAACGACCAAGCATGCAGAAGTCAGCGCCCATAGCGAGAGCGAGCGTGATGTGGTAGTCGTAAACTATGCCGCCATCTGAGCAGATAGGAACATAAACGCCCGTTTCCTCAAAGTATTCGTCACGAGCACGCGCAACCTCGATAGTTGCTGTTGCTTGACCACGGCCGATACCTTTTGTCTCACGAGTAATACAAATTGAACCGCCGCCGATGCCGATTTTTACAAAATCAGCGCCCGCCTCGGCAAGAAAGCGGAAGCCCTCGCGGTCTACGACGTTTCCAGCGCCAACTTTGACGCTATCGCCATAATGGTCACGAATCCACTTCAAGGTCATTGCCTGCCATGCGGAAAATCCTTCAGAGGAATCGATGCATAAAATATCAACTCCTGCGTCCACCAAAGCTGGTACGCGCTCCGCATAATCGCGTGTGTTGATGCCAGCGCCTACAACAAAGCGCTTGTGCTCGTCGAGAAGCTCAAGTGGGTTTTTCTTGTGAGCATCATAATCTTTACGGAACACGAAACTTACAAGGCGTCCTTCATCATCAAGAACAGGGAGAGCGTTAAGCTTGTTGTCCCAAATAATATCATTCGCCTCAGAGAGCGTAATGCCATCCTTGCCCGTAATAAGACGGTCAATTGGCGTCATGAACTCGCTCACTTTTGTCTCAGTCGCGAGACGGCTGATGCGATAGTCTTTGCTCGTAACCATACCTAGCAACTTGCCGTTTGACGTGGCATCATCGGTAACAGCGACGGTTGAATGCCCACTCACTTCTTTAAGCTTCAAAATTTCTGCAAGCGTCTGGTCAGGACGAATGTTAGATTCGCTTGGAACAAAACCAGCCTTGTGAGATTTAACGCGGTGAACCATGGCTGCTTGACTTTCTACACTTTGCGAGCC
>CALLZE010000184.1 GCA_937858655.1 uncultured Coriobacteriales bacterium | reverse complement strand
CATCGGGGATGTAGCTTTTGCCCTGATTGACCAGCTCAACCTTTTCAACAGAAATGTCAAAGCCAATAACCTTGTGACCAGAGCGTGCCATTTCAACAGCAAGAGGCAAACCAACATAGCCAAGTCCTGCCACGCCATAGCACGATGAACTTTCGACGAGCGTATCCTTTAGAGCCATCATTACTCCCTCATTTTTTTAGAGCGCGGCAATAACCGCGTCGGTATACTCCTCTGTGGTCGCGGCACCTTCAGCGGTTCCGTAACGAATCTTGCGAAGGTCGCCCGTTATGGTATCACCCTTCGAAATAACCTTTGTAACCGCCTGCGTGATTTTATCAGCAGCAGCTCCTTCGCCAAGATGGCGAAGCATCATTGTCGCGGTTAAAAAGAGAGCAGTCGGGTTTGCGATACCTTTACCCGCGATATCAGGAGCGCTACCGTGAACCGCCTCAAAAATTGCCTCTTCATGTCCAATGTTTGCTCCTGGAGCCATACCTAGACCGCCCACAAGTCCCGCGCAGAGGTCTGAGACAATATCGCCATAGAGATTAGGTAAAACAAGCACGTCAAACTGTGTGGGGTCAATAACCAAGTTCATGCAGGTAGCATCAACAATCAGGTCATTGAACTCAATGCCCTTATCCTTATACTCCTCGGCAACATCGCGCGCAACCTTTAAGAAGAGGCCATCTGTGCGCTTCATAATATTTGCCTTATGAACCGCAGTCACCTTCTTGCGACCGTTGGCAACCGCATAATCAAATGCGGCCTCAACAATGCGACGCGTACCATGAATTGAGATGGGCTTAATAGAAATGCCAGCATCTTCGGCAATTTTGCCCGCACCTAGTGAGTGACAAATCTTTCGCAACTCTTGAGCGCCTTTTGAGTCAACAGAAAACTCAATGCCCGCGTAGAGGTCTTCCGTGTTCTCGCGGAAAATGACTAGGTCAACATCCTTGTAACGCGCTCCTGAGTGAGGAAGGTTTATGTAGAGGTCAAGATTTTTGCGCAAAGCAACATTAATGGACCGAAAGCCTGTTCCAATAGGTGTAGTAACCGGGCCCTTGATTGCAACTTTATTGCGCTTGATGGAATCGATAACGCGTTGAGGAAGCGGAGTGCCTTCTTTTTCCATGACTTCCGCACCGGCCGTCTGGACATCCCACTCAATTTCAACTCCTGCGGCCTGCACTAAACGCTTCATAGCTGAAGTAATTTCTGGCCCGATGCCATCACCCGGAATTAACGTCACATTGTACTGGGTCATCAATACGCTCCTCAAAATATTAATTTTTGCACTTTATTATCTTAGCGTAATATTCGCGAGGCGAACGCTGAAATAAGCCTTCTCAAAAAGAAACATGATCGCCCACTATCAACATATAGATGTGGCCCGCTCATAGAAGCGGGCCACATCCCCCACAGACTCATCGTGGGTTTAAAAAAGTATATTTACTCCGAGGTGGAGAAAATAACACCATTTGCAAATTTTTCGTAAGCGCCTTACTCTTCTGGTTTAAGCGAAACGATATACTGAGCCTTTTTCTTAAGAGCAAGGTCGTTGCTGTTCACATCAAACTCAAACAGTTCCGACGCTTCCATGCGCACACGCGGTGAACATTTACCCTCGAGAAGCGTAATGAGGTCGCCTACCATATCCATGAACACAACATCGCGATGCCAGCAACGAATCGCATCGGAAAGACTGGGCCACACCTTCTCTGAACGCTTCGGAGTCGTCGATCCGTAATGCGCAAGCACCTTGAATGCGCTACCGCGTACATTAGGAGACTCCTCATCATAAAGACACGTCTCAATATCCTCAAAAGCTTTGTCAATAAGACGCGCATCATGGTTGATAAACAGATTAATAATCCTCAATGCCTGGTAGCGCGTCATTGGCTCAGGACGATTAAGGGCATCAAAAACCTCGGGAGCAAATTCAACTACATCCTCATAGTTTTGCTCAGCGACACCAAGGAGGGCGCAGGATGCATACTGACGCATAGCGCGAGATTCGCAGCTTAGTGCTTCAGCAAGCTCTCGCCTGATTTTCACACGGCGCAAGGCCGCGTCAATCGTTTTTTCCATTGGTGTTTCTGTCGTAAAACTATACTTCATGCACACACTCCCCAATCTAAAAAACGCTCATAAACAGACGCGGCCACCCTATTGAAGCCGAATCAGACCTATTGTGTTTTAAGACTCTTTGCCATTCATAAAATCATGATAAAGAGCAACGAGTTCCTTATCAAAAAGGCTGCGGTTAAGAAGCACAGACTTTGCGCGTACTGAAGGAAGAATTGCCGCAGCATCTTCTTTGCTTATCGCGTAGCCAAACTCCTTGAGCTTGAGCTCGATAGTCTTTGAACCCGAGTGCTTACCCACAACGATTTGACGCTCGAGGCCAACCTCTTCAGGGCTAAAGACCTCATACGTTTTTGGATTCTTAATAACGCCGTCGGCGTGAATGCCCGATTCGTGAGCAAACATGTTTGAGCCAACGATGGGCTTCCAGGCAGGAATAGTGCGCCCAGCTGCGCGCATAACGTAATCCGTAATCTCATGGAAGCGCTTCGTATCGAAATCGAGGTCTACCTGCTCAAGATACTTGAGAGCCATGACAACCTCTTCAAGGGCCGCGTTACCAGCGCGCTCGCCGAGGCCACCAATGGTTACATTAACCCAGTTAGCGCCCGCGTGAATACCCGCGATTGCGTTGGCGACTGCCATACCGAAGTCGTTGTGCGTATGCATTTCAACCTCAAGGCCCGTCTCCTCAATGAGATGCTTAACGATTGAATAGCAACGGAAAGGCTCCATAACACCGATGGTATCGCAGAAGCGAATGCGGTCAGCGCCTTCCTCTTTTGCGGCTTTTGCATATTCAAGCAAGAAACCAAGTTCGGTGCGAGAAGCGTCTTCCGCATTGACCGAAACGTATACTCCTTCAGACTTCGCATAAGCAACTGACTCGCGAATTGAGTCGATAACCCACTGACGGTCTTTCTTGAGTTTAGTGTTGATGT
>CALLZE010000183.1 GCA_937858655.1 uncultured Coriobacteriales bacterium | reverse complement strand
GAAAGTGGCGGCATCGGCTTGCCCGTTCACGTGCGTGAGCGCGGCGGACTGCTCATGGCGCTTCTGCTCACCGAGATGATGGCGCAGCGCAATCAAACGCTTAAAGAGCTGGTAGAAAATCTTGAGGCAAGCGTCGGCACTATGTACTATCGCCGCGTTGATTTGCGCCTTACTCCCGAGCAGAAAGACGCCTTCGTTGCGGCTCAAGACACGTTGCGCCCCGCGTCGGTGGCGGGCTTTGAGGTGCGCGACATTATTACGAGCGACGGCATAAAATTGCTGTTCGACGATGACCAGTGGCTCCTCTTGCGCCCGAGTGGCACAGAACCTTTGGTGCGTGTATACGCGGAAACAACAACACCAGAAAATCTTGAGGCGCTTCTTGAGGCAGGGCAAAACTTGGTTACTGGAGGGGGAGAGTAGCGACGTGCGCATTTTGATGGTGAATAAATATTATCCACCGCACGTTGGGGGTATTGAGTTTCACGTACGCGACCTAGCTGAAGCTTTGGCGCGCGCGGGGCACGAAGTGCGCGTCTTCGTGTGCAATAACGAGAACGCTTACAAAGAAGAGATTATTCAGGGTGTCGAGGTTGTGCGCTTACCGCGCGACTTTGAAAAGGCATCGACTCCTGTGAGTTTTTATTTTCGCAAAACGCTCGAGCGCTTTGCTCTTGAGGCAGACCTCGTGCATTTTCATTTTCCGTACCCTTTTGGTGAATTTGAATGGCTGCGCACAAAAGCGCATAAAAAAGTGCCCTACGTTGTGACGTATCACACCGATATCGTGCGCCAAAAGGTTGCGCTTGCGCTGTATCGCCCTTTTTTGAAACGCTTTCTCGCGGGGGCTACACGCATCATGGCAAGTTCTCCTCAGGTCATTGAGTACTCTGAGTTTTTGAAGCCGCTTGAGGCAAAGTGTATGCAGGTCAACTTTGGTTTGCCTGTTGAGCACATTGCGCATAATGAGGCGGCCGCAAAGCGTGCGCAAGAACTGCGCGCGCAGTTGAGCAATCATCCCATCGTGCTTTTT
>CALLZE010000182.1 GCA_937858655.1 uncultured Coriobacteriales bacterium | reverse complement strand
ACAGTGTGACGTTATAATTGCCAACAGGTGGCACGCTGATTTGGATGATGTCAGCGAAAAGCTGTACACACGAGATTTATTTAAAAGAGATTAGAGGTTTTTATGTCGCGTAAAGTATTCGTGACGGGTGCTGCTGGGTTTATAGGGGCCTTTCTCGTCAAGCGCCTCCTTGAAACTACGAACGATGAGATTGTTGGGCTAGACAATCTGAATAGTTATTACGACCCAAATATCAAAAAGGCTCGGCTTGATATGTTGGACGACGCTGATACAAGCGGGCGTTTTACGTTTGTAAAAGGCGACTTATGTGATGCTGAGTTATTGGAAAACCTGTTTGCAGAGCACCAATTTGATATAGCCGTTAACCTTGCGGCGCAGGCAGGGGTGCGCTATTCGATTGAAAATCCACGCGCATATATCGATAGCAATTTAATTGGTTTTTTCAACATTCTTGAGGCATGCAGAAACCATCCGGTCAAGCATCTCGTATATGCGAGCTCAAGCTCTGTTTATGGCGGAAACGAAAAAGTTCCTTTCGCTGAAGACGACCGAGTTGACTCTCCGGTTTCACTCTATGCTGCAACCAAGAAGTCGAACGAGCTCATGGCTCATGCTTATTCAAAACTGTATAGCATTCCCTCAACCGGCTTGAGGTTTTTTACGGTTTACGGCCCTATGGGCCGGCCAGATATGGCTTATTTCGATTTTACGAACAGACTTCTTCGCGGCGAGACCATCAAAATATTTAACATGGGCGATTGCAAGCGTGATTTCACCTATGTAGACGATATCGCAGAAGGTGTTATTCGTGTGATGGATAATCCACCCGAGAAGCAAACCGGCGATGACGGCCTTCCTCTTGCATCACACCGTGTCTACAACATTGGAAACTCTAACCCTGAGAACCTCCTTGATTTCGTTGATACGTTGCAGCGTGTTCTTGTGGAAGAAGAGTTGCTTCCCACCGATTTCGACTTTGAAAACCATCGTGAGCTTGTGCCTATGCAGCCGGGCGATGTTCCCGTCACCTATGCAGATACAAGCGCTCTCGAGCGGGACATGGGATTCAAACCAAGTACTGCACTTGAGTACGGCCTTCGTGAATTTGTTCAGTGGTATAAAGCTTATTACCGCAAGGAGCACTAACTA
>CALLZE010000181.1 GCA_937858655.1 uncultured Coriobacteriales bacterium | reverse complement strand
GGGCGTCTGTGAGACATCGACAATCGCCTCATCAAGGTGCTCATGGAGAGCGTAAGTTTCCTCGTGTTCAACAACCCGCGTACCAAAGCGCTCAAGAATGTAGCGAATGCTTGCATCGGGCTGATAACTGGCCTCATCAAGATTAGTAAGGTGAACATTAGCACCGAGCGCGTCGGCAACTAGCCAAAACGCGGCTGCCGACCAATCACCTCCCACAAAAACTGTCGAAGGTGAAAAATAGGTCTGGTTCCCTGGAATCGTAAAAGAAAGTTCGTCCTCTTCAATATCAATATTTGCCTGTTCAAGAGCATCGAGCGTCATATTAACGTAACCGTATGATTCGATAGGCCCGTCCAACTCGATGACGCTTTGGCCGTAGAGCAATGGAAGCGCCATCAAAAGACCCGAAAGGTACTGAGAGCTCATATCCGCTGGGAGCGAAAAGGTGCCGGGCAGCAATTGGTCAGATACGCTTATTTCTCCAAGTTGCGTGCTCTCCGCGCAGCCATGCTGCGTAAGCTGATCGAGCAACGGCTGGTGAGGGCGAGCGTACAAACTTTCCGCCATCCGAAATGTAGTTGTTATTCCTAAAGCGGCAACCACCGGCAAGAAAAAGCGCAGCGTAGAACCACTTTCGCCGCAGTCAAGCACCGCTCTCTCAGGAAACGAGTCGGGGCCCACAACCTCGATAACATCATGAGCGACGTTCACCCGTGCCCCGAGGGCCTTGAGACAGCCAATCGTCACCTTCACGTCATCGCTGAGCCCGCGTGCCTCAATACGCGTCACCTGCGGCGTCAAGAGCGCCACGATGAGAGCACGATGCAACTCAGACTTTGAAGCCGGCACCGCCAGATGGCCCTGAAGGTGAGCGGCTGAAATTTGAACATCCACAGGTGTCTCCTCTACAAACAATCGATGTCTTCTTTACGCAAACGGCCTTCTCGCAAGAGCGCGGTGAGACCCTGCTCGTCACGCTTAACAAGCGCGGCGCGGTATTTCTCCAGTTCAGCAATGATCCCATCAACTTCACGCGTCAGGTTATCAGCGTTATCCAAAAAGAGCTCGGTCCACATTGCCTCATTGAGACGTGCGACGCGCGTCATATCGCTATAGCTTCCCGCTGAAAATCCCTTATGGCGCGATGCCGTTGGGCTTTTGATATAAGCGCTCGAGACAACGTGCGCAAGCTGCGAGGTGAACGCGATAATCTCATCGTGCTCCTCGGGAGAAGCAATTTCAAAGTGAGTAAATCCAATGCGCTCTGCCAACTCCTTGAGCACGCCAATCTCTTCAATGCGCGCGCTTTTCATCGGTGTCAAAATGAGCGAGGCGTTACAGAAAAGCGCTGAATCAGCCGACTCAAATCCGCTCGTCTCGCGGCCAGCCATGGGATGCGTACCAATGTAGGTGAAGCCGTTCTTTTCGGCGAGCTCCGAGAGGTCAACGAAAATTGCGCGCTTAATGCCGCACAAATCGGCAACTACACAACCTGGCTTGAACTCTTTTTGATGCGCTGAGACATAATCAAGCGCCGCTTGCGGATAGAGCGCCAGCAGTACGACATCGCACGTGCAGAGAGCAGCTTCATCAAGCTCCGCATCAATCGAATTAGTGAGTAGCCCCTGATAGGTAGTCGTCTCGTTAATATCAAAGCCGAACACGCGCACATCGTCCAAAGACTTGAGCGCCTTCGCAAATGATCCGCCTATGAGGCCGAGGCCAACAACGCCAACATTCACGGCTAGTCCTTTCCGAGGGCATGACGCAACGCGGCAATGTCGCGCGCGACATCGTCAAACGCGGCCGGCTTAAAAAAA
>CALLZE010000180.1 GCA_937858655.1 uncultured Coriobacteriales bacterium | reverse complement strand
GGCCCTCGCCATGCGCTCGCCCAAATCACCTGAGCCTTGGTCGAAGCAAGGCATCTCAAGCCAATCACGCGCTTCGCTCAAAGTGCCACCGACTACACGCGCCTCACAATCAACATGCAAATTTGGCGCCTCAGAAAAACCTCGCTGCCCAGCAAGCACTCGTGCGTGGCGCATCATGCGCGCTACGTGGCTTGACATGGCGCGCTGCAAATCAGCGGCGCCCTGCTCTCCAAGCACGGGGATAAGTCGTGTTTTGGCGCGCCCCGGCTCGGGCACGCGCGTAAACAGCACGAGAAGCGCTGATATGTCTGGTTGAAATGGCATGCGATTGTTATCGATAGTAGCGAACAAAGCGCCAAATGCGCATCGCGGCAAGATAGGTGCCACTTATCACAAGAGACCACGCGGCGAGCGCTCGCAAGGTTGGCGAATAAACCGCAAATAACCCACCCAAAGCAACGAACGCCGCAACAAAGAACAGCCCCATCATCACCTGCTCAACGCCGTTCATCACATCATAGGGGTGCCAATTCTTCACTGCGCCTTTTTCGGCAATTTCGCTCTGGTGCGCCTGCAGAACCTCTTCTGTTTGTTCACACATATATTCGACCAGCGCGTTACAGTGGTGAACGTCTGCCGTCCCCTCGCAAAATTTACGGCGAATCACACGGCAGCAGGTAGCCTGATATTCAGCCTTAAAGCGCTCAACCAGCTCTTGAGTGAGTTTTTCGCTCAGCGCACGCGCCGCAACGGGCTCAAGCTTCAGCGTGCCAACATAATATCCTGCCACCATCACCGAACCAGCAAGCGCTCCACACATGCAGCCCGTGTTGCCAACGCCGCCCCCAAAGCCAGCACCGACGGCAGGCGTAATGGGTGCCCCTTTGAGCAGCGGGTGTTGCGCGAAGCGAGCAAGAACTGTCTGTGCGCAATTACTTCCCCGCGCAAAATCAGTCGTTGAGAGTTGGCGGAAACTTTCACTCATGGCGTTGGCCTTTCTTGTCGAGCACAAAAAATAACGCGCCCGGCAGCGTAAAGAGCGCCACGAGCACGAAAAAGAGCAATGAAGTTGAGACTGCGTCGGCCTTAGATATGCCCGCAAGCCCAAAAAAGTACCAATAACTGACCTCACGAATGCCATGCCCCCCAATCGAAACCGGCAGCATCGAAACGGCGAGCGCGACCGATGAATACACCAAGACTTCGCCCATCCCAAGGTGAGCGCCAAGTCCACGCAAGAGGCAGTAGTTCACACCGGCTACGCAACTTTGAAAAACGGCAGTAAGCACAACAACACGCACAAGCGCACGCGGATTGCGCAAAAATACGCCCATTTCGCGCGCCGCTTTTATGGTCCACGTTTTAACGGCACCAAATTGGCTTCCGGCAGCGGTCTCCATCGTC
>CALLZE010000179.1 GCA_937858655.1 uncultured Coriobacteriales bacterium | reverse complement strand
CATCATCGAGCCACCCGACCCATGCGCGAGTAAAATCTGGTCGGTATCTTTGGACAAAGCCATGAAACCCACTCCTTAGTTGCGACCGTAGTCGGTATAGCGATAATATGCCGCGCATGAACCTTCGCTCGAAACCATGCACGGACCGATGGGATGCTCTGGTGTGCACGCGCGTCCAAAGAGGCGGCACTCAAAGGGGAGCATGGCGCCGCGCAGCACATCGCCGCACTGGCAACCCTTGATTTCACGTGGCTCAGGAGGATTGAGCTCAATGCGCTTAAGCGCGTCAAATTGAGCGAACTTCTCGCGTATGGCAAGACCTGTGCCAGGAATGACTCCCAGCCCGCGCCACTCCGCATCGCAAGGCTCAAATACTTCGTAAATAGCATCGACCGCGGTAGGGTTGCCCTCAACGCGCACGCCACGCGTGTAGGCAATATCGATTTTCGCTTCGCCCTTTGCAAGTTGTTCAAGCAAGAGGTAGATTCCCTGCAAAACATCAAGCGGCTCAAAGCCGGTCACGACGCCTGGCACATGGAATTCATCAGCCAAAAATTCGTAAGGCTTGCTTCCGATAATGGTTGAAACATGGCCCGGTAAAATGAGCGCATCGATTTGAATTGAGGGGTCGTCTGCGATAGCACGCAAGACGTTGGGCACCGTTTTGTTGGCAGCGTATACACTAAAGTTTTCGAGGCCCATTGCCTCGGCGCGCTTAATCGTTGCCGAAATAATAGGCGTCGTGGTTTCAAAACCAACACTAATAAAGACAACGTGGCGGTCGGGGTTTTTCTCCGCGAGCGCAAGCGCGTCAAGAGGCGAGTACACTACGCGCACATCTCCGCCGAGGCCTTTTTCTTTTTGCATAGAACTGTACGACCCGGGAACTTTGAGCATATCGCCAAAAGTCGTGACCATTACATCGTGGTGCTTGGCAAGTTCTATGGCGATATCGATATCTTTGTTTGCAGTTACGCAGACAGGACAGCCGGGGCCGCTTGTAAGCTTTACATTGGCGGGCATAACGTCACGCAGGCCATTTTTTGCAATGGCCATCGTGTGAGTTCCGCATACTTCCATGAGATGCACGGTATAATCAGCGCCCTTGTTGACGGCGATGACACCTGCATAATGGTTGATACCTTCGATGAGATTACGCGCAAGTTCGGGGTCGCGAAAGTCGTTTTGGTCAAACATTACTCAGCACCCGCGCCCGATGGCACCTTGTCTGCGTCAGAGTACATATGGCCAGCAAACTCTGAGGGAGCCTCGCCGGTCAACGTTGTATCTTCTTCGAGGTAGGGCATGGAGCGTAGGAGCTCGAGCGTTTCGTTAGCAAACTGC
>CALLZE010000178.1 GCA_937858655.1 uncultured Coriobacteriales bacterium | reverse complement strand
AATGGAAACCAAATTGGAAGCCGCATGGCCGATGAGCCGGTAACGAAGTCCTCAGCCGTTCCCGGCCCATCTACTGGGCTGCGCTGCTTGCAAATCTTGCCGTAGCGCTCACTTCAATGTCACGAAGCATCTGGCTAGCGTGCGTAATTTGCATTCCACTTTTTGCCGTCTTTATGTGGCGGCAGAAAGCAGTGCTCACAAGGGGCGACAAATACGCGCTCGGGGGAGGAACTCTCGCTGGTATTGCGCTCATTGCGGTAACCCTCACTAATAAGGCGGCAGATCTCAACGTCGCGAAACGTCTGGCTGGAATTTTTTCACTTGAGGGCTCCGCAGGTACGCGTGTAGAAATGTGGAAATCAGCCATTGCCATTACAAAAGAGTATCCACTCTTCGGCGCAGGGCCTGACACGTTTAGCCTGACGGGTATGTCGCACCTCACAACGCGCTATCTTGACCTCGTGGGTCTTGGTGAAGTACCGAGCAATGCGCACAATTTGCCCTTACATCTTGCGGCTACAACAGGCATCTTTGGCCTCCTCTCATATTATGCCGTTGCTGTGTATGCACTGGTCATCTCCTTAAAGTTCGCGTGGGAGAACAAAGAACCTAAAGCCTCAAATGCGAAACTCATGTATGCCGCTGTTTTAACTGCAGTTGTTGCATTCTCAATTAATTGTGTTGTAAGCGTTGCTGATATTGGCGTGCTTCCGTTCTACTGGATTGCACTTGCGTATCTCGTAGTGCCGAAAACTCAAGATATTGAGTGCGAGAATCTCATTGTGCAGGTGCTTCCGCTTGCATTCGCTTTGCCTTTCGCGCTTATGTGCTTCGTGTTGCCGATTAAGTTTCTCGTGGCAGATCATAACTTCCGTCTTGCCCAAGACGTAGAGCAGGCTTCTCCCGAACAAATTGCACTGTATCAGAAGGCAGTAAAACTTAATCCTTATGAGTCTGACTATGCAACTAAGTTGCTCGACTCAATTGGTGGTAGCTATATTGTGCGTCTTGATATGCTGACGATTGCTGATGCAGAGAATCTTCTTGCGACCATCGACAGGTATTACGAGGAGCACCCTTATCAATTCGACGCACAGTCGGTTGCTTCGTATTACTACACCGCTATAGCGGTAGCTATTAAGAGTCCAGATTTGTATGAGAGAGCTATTCAGAACAATGTAGCCATTTTGAGAAAAACGCCGCATCAGCTTAAAGTGCTCGGCGATCTTGGCTCGCTTTACAAAGCGACAGGGCAGATTGATAAAGCTGATGAAATATATAGTTTCATTAAAAAGACGGGGCCAGATACCGACTTGAAACAAGAGTTGCTTGAGCTCATTGACTCCGTCAAGACCAATACAAAATAATTTGTCGTTATTATGAAGAAGTTTTTATGACTTGTGTTTTATCGATTTGATGTAAGTATGGTGTGATACACTAGCGGAGGCAAAAACTCGCGGCTTGCCGGGAGTTCATAATAGTTGGATGTTGGAGGAATGCATGTCGAAAGATTTTGAGCGCACAGTCCCAGCGGCGGAGCCGGCCACTCCTGATGCAACGTCTCAAGCGCGCCGAACAGATTCCGGTAAGGCGGCTCCTGCCGCAAAAGACCCTATGGTAGGCATCCTTTGGGTACTTATCGCAGGCGTAATAATCGCAATTCTTGCTTTTGTCGTATCAGCTCTTGTAATGGGCTACATTGGTACGTCACGTGGTGCACAGAATCGCACCCAAGCAGACTTATCTCGTAGTGAGGCTGAGTGGAAGCAGCAGAAAGACCAACCTTATTACTGGTCTCGCTATATTGATACTCTCGCTTCTGCAAAACAATACTCAAAAGCACAAGATTTGATTAATCAAATGTCAAAAGAGTTTGCAAAGACTGACACGTATGACTACTACGCAGAGGCTTCGCAAGCAAATCTTTACTTCGCAAAGAAAGACTACGAAGGTGCTATTAAGCAAGCAGAAAAAGCGCAAGACCTCATGAATACTGCTTATCAAAAGTTGCTTAAGAAGGATATTAGGCCTAACAAAGCAAAAGCATATGGCATTAGCTCAAACTATGGCGAGATGGAGTTGCTCCGCGCCGGTTGCTACACTGAACTTGGAAAAACCGATGAAGCAATCAAAATCTTAAAGGCATATCTGACTTCAAATCCCAATGAAGCAGGTGTCTGGTATGACCTTGGCAATGCTTACGTAAAAGCCGGAAACAAGGATGAAGCACGCAAGGCATTTGACAAGGCATTGCAATTCATGCCTGATGATCCTGAGTTCCAAAAGGCAAGAAAACAGTTAGGAGATAAGTAATGGCTGACGAAATCATCCCACAAGTCCCCGTAGAGGACGCAGCTCCAGTTGCATCTACGCCAGCCGTAGAGGAAGCCATAGCACCAGCAGAGGCTCAAGACAGCATCGAAGGAAAGACCGTTTCTTCAAAGGGACGCAAGGTGTTGTCAATTGTCCTGATTATCTTGCTCCTCCTCCTCTGTGGTATGGGTCTCCTCTTGATGAAGATGTTCATGCCAAAGGGCGCAAACCAACAGAACGATGACGGTGTCACGTGGATTCGTTCAATTTATGGTTTTGGAACGAGCGATGTTCAACTCACAGATCCAACCGCAGATGCCATTGATCCTGCGGATGGCTCGTTTTGGATGTGTGACCCAAATCTGCGCCGCCTTGTGAACTACCGCATGGATGGCACTATGAAAAAGATTATTGGTAAGACGAAGTATACGCAGACATCCCCAATTCGCCACCCAGCAGATATTGCTGTAGATAATAGTGGCCTTATCTACGTCCTTGAGTCTACGTACGATGATGTATTGGTCTTCGATAAGACCGGAAAACAAAAGGGCAAGTTTGAAGTGCCAAACCCAACCGCTATCGCTGTTAACGATGACTACATCGTTGTCGGTGCTAAAGCTGGCTTTGTGGTCATGGATAAGAACGCCAAGATTCTTAAGATTGTCGGAGAATTTGGTCACAAAGAGGGTCAGTTCGATACGGTTAATGGTGTTGCAATTGATGGCAATAACAACATTTATATCGTTGACACGTATAACAACCGTATTAGTAAGTATGATATTAACGGTAAGCGTCTTTGGATTACTCAAACGGGCTACCCAGGAAATAAGCACAATACTCCTGGTAAGAAGGAGTATGCGACTAAGGCCGTAGCTAAACTTCAGGTTCCAATGGGCTGCACGCTCGATAATAATAATCATCTTGTTGTTATTGATATGTTCGACTTCACTATTTCGCAGTTTGATGCTAAGACCGGTAAGTTTATTGATAAATTTGGAGACTACGGTACTGAAGACGGTAAGTTCTTGTACTCAGCAGATATTGACTATGACGCAAACACGGACACGTTCGTTGTAGCTGATACGGGCAACAAGCGTGCGCAGATTATTCGTATTCCTAACTCAGGTGGCGGATTGATGTCAAAACTTCGCTCCCTTCTTAATGGGCCACTTGCTTTGTGCTGTATCCCGCTCTTGATTATTTTGATCTGTGCAGTAATTGCCTACTTCATGCAGCGCAATCGAAAGAAAAAAGAACAAGAAAAATATTATGAATATGCCCTTGAAAAGGAATCAGATAAAGAGTAAATTGATTGTGATGAAATTGTGGTTATTCTCATAGACGTCAAAATGGCGTCTATGTGATGGCGCTAGCCGATGGCTAGTAATCTGTCTTGGAACGGAGGTGCATTTATGAAAAAGATTATCTCAACTATTTCTACAGACTCAAAAGGAGTTCACACTATGAAGAAAACCCTTATGGTGCTTGCTCTCGCTACTGTTCTCGTCTTCTCTTTCGCAACCGTAGCATCAGCAAAGTACGCAAGCTATTCAGCAACTTCAGCTTACCTCTCATGGGGTGGAGCTAACACTATCGCTGGTGCAGATCAAGTAACCCCTCACGGCGGTTACACCCAGTCAACCGTTAAGTGCGCAGTATGCCACTCAACTCACCGTGCATACTCAGCGGCAAGAGTAGATACTGGCAAAACTGATACAAAGGGCAATGTTATCTACGCCGGAGGTGCAGAATCTACTGCTATTGGTCTAGGTTATGACAACAACTTGCTCGCAGGCTCAAACGCTTGTGCTGCATGTCACGCTTCATGGGGCGCAAACTCATCAGGTAACACCCTCGTTGAAATGGGTCAAACTACCTCTGGTCCTCACATGGGCAACGCTAACAACTGCTACGACAAGAAGTGCCACGGTTCAATCCACGGCTCACAGACTTCAACCTATGCTGCAGTTGCTAAGTACAACTTGTCATACGGCGGTACTGTTGCAGACCTCGACGCTAAGCTCGACGAGGCAATTGCTGCTGGTAACGTAGCTCAGGATATCAGCACGACTGCTGCAGGCCGTTCAATGAAGGCATATGTAACTGGTTACACTTGCGCAGCTTGCCACGGTGCATCATCATTCGCAATTGCAGCAGCTGGTTACACCAACCAGGTTACTGACGTTGCAAACATGATTTCTGAGCCAGGAACTGATACAGTTGACGCTGTAAGCTTCCGCACTGGTCACCCATCAATCGGTAACGATACCTGGGGTTACTATGTTCCAACTTGCGAAACTTGCCACGACATGATTGGTGTTGCTTCAAACTCAACCGCATGGCCACATGCTAACCGTGGTATCGACGTATTCAAGGGTCGTTACGACGAGGAGTTCGGCGGAGTTAACGGTAAACCAGGTGCAGCTAGCGTTTCAGCTACTCAGAAAGCAACTGACAACACCGATGCAACTCGCTATGGTCTCTGGATGACTTCTGGCGCAGCTATCGATGATGGTTCAGCTCATGGCGAGCGTGCTATGGCTGACGCAGAGCCAATCGCAGGCGTATCTACTCTTGGATACAACCTCCGCGACGGTGCTTGCATGAAGTGCCACATCCCAACCAAGCTTCCTTAAGCTAACTAATTAGTTACTTAACAAAAAGCTAGAATTAGAGCCACTCGAAAGAGTGGCTCTTTTTTGTCAAATTTTCGATGATATCTACCTGATTGAATATGATCGCTTTTGTTGCGATTTGGCAGGTTAAAGGCCTATTTTGAAACCATGTCATACTATTTTTGTAACAAAATTATGCTATGATAAGTTCACGGTTTGTGATTGTTTCAAATATTTGGTTACGAGTATTTTTATGGGTAATAATTAGACTTATAATGTAAGTCATGAATTGTTCGATAGTGAGAGGTTTCTCTGTGAAGAAAATGCGTTTACTTGTTGTGTTTGCGCTGCTTAGCTTCTTTGGTCTAGCAGCCACAGCAAACGCTCAATACGCAAGCTATTCAGCAGATTCTGCTTACTTGTCGTGGACAGGTGCGCAGTCAATTTTTACTTCTGTAAACTCAACCGAGACAACCCAAACAACTCCTCATGGCGGTTACACCCAGTCAACCGTTAAGTGCGCAGTATGCCACTCAACTCACCGTG
>CALLZE010000177.1 GCA_937858655.1 uncultured Coriobacteriales bacterium | reverse complement strand
CGCACCGCCATCAGTGCGCAACATCACTGCTTCATCAACCATAATTAAGGCACCACAATCAAGCGCTTACATGAAGGACAAACACAAACATCGCCACTGTGGTCGAGAATCTCATCAATTTGCGTTGTTGCCAATTTCACATGGCACACGTTACAGGTGTGATTTACAAACTCCCCTACGGCAACGCCTTTTTTATCAAGCATTAAACGATTGTACTCATCAAGGGTCTGCTGAGGAATAAGCGCAACAAGCGCGTCTTTCTTCTCTTTGAGGCTGTGCACCTTTTGTTCCACCTGCTCTTTAAGAGAAGCAAGGCCCTCTTCAGTTTTCGCGTGGGCGCTTGTGAGTTTCTCAATCTTATCTTCGAGCGACTTAATCTGCGCATGATAGGTATCCAGCTGCTCAAGCAAGCCAATCTCATCAAACTCAATCTTATCGATACGGCGTAAATGCGCATCGACATCTTTGCTTAATGCCTGAACGGTACGCGGGTCAGATATGCGAGCCAATTCCACTTGGTCAGTCTCGACTTTAGATTTTGCCGCCTGAATTTCATCGTGACCGGCGGTAATCTTTTTATCGAGCTCATGCGCTTGCTCCTGCACGTTTTCTAAAGCAGCGGCAAGCTGAATAAGCGCGGCATCAATTTCTTTTAACTTCTGGTGGCCAGGATGCTGAGAATAAGCACGCTTCACAGCCAGACCGTCAAGGTCGATTTTTTGCAAGTCGATAAGGGCCTGTTGCTGAGCGTTATACATACACTTCTCCTGTCTCGGTCCACCATGCGGGCGCTGGCGACATTTCAAATAAACGCTCGGGACTCATAAAAGTCTGAGCGAGCACTGCTTCTTTCAACAAGGGTACAAGCGGCCATTCTGACACATCATGCCCCAACTCGATAACCGCTACACCGCATTCTTTTGCGGCAACGGAATCGTGATATTTGACTTCACCCGTAATGAGCAAATCGGCGTTAGCGGCAATTGCGTCAACGACATGCTCGCCGCCCGCCCCCGTCGATGTCATAACGGAAATGATATTTTTTTGTGGGTCGCCATACACACGCATGGGAGCCTTGTAGACCTGTTGTGCCATCCGAGCCATCTCGGCAAGCGAGCGTGGAACAGTCGTTTGCCAAAGCGCAGCATAGCGCGATACGCGGGGAACCTGCTTGATATCACAAGCGGCCATTGCTTCACGAAATGCAATAAGGCCCAAGGCATCACCTATGGTGTGGCGCGCGTCCTCAGAGACGTCCAAGTTGGTATGTGCATTGATGAGAGCGACCCCAGACTTTGCTGCTTCAAGAATGACACGTCCACTATGAGCACCCAGTGAAGTGGCGTAGTCGGGCGTTTGAACGAATGCGGGATGGTGCGTGACAATAACGTTCGCGCCCTTTTCTCGCGCGTATTCTATCGTTTCGAGACGAGGCTCAAGCGCGAAGAGAATGCCTTGCACAATTGCCGTTTCATCGCCGACGAGAAGTCCAACCTTATCCCATTTCTCAGCATCGCTGTAGGGGTAAACGGCACCAATGCCATCAACAATCTCTTTGACTGTTACACCAAGTCGAGCCATCGAACAACACCACCTTTTTGAGGATAGGCACACTGCTCAATGCCGAGTGACACCAATAAGTCGGCAGCGTCATCGAGACGACTCCCCACCTCGTTAGGGTGGTGAGCATCAGAGCCCAGAGTAAAATGAACGCCTTCGTCTTTAAGGCGTTTAATAAAATCAACTGAAGGATACTGCTCGTTGCATGGTTTACGCCAACCAGCTGTTGACACCTCAACGAGCACCCCAGCTTCGCCCGCGACGCGAGCTGCTTCATCGAAAAAATCCAGAGGGTTACTTGCGTAATGACCAAACTTCTTAACGAGGTCGGGATGCGACATGACGTCAAAGAGACCCGATGAAGTCGCCTTACACCACTCAGAAAAATAACGCTCCCATACTTGGTCAACATCGCGCTTTTCCCATTCCGCGATGTAACTCGGGTCGTCAAATGCCCAACCATCAAGAAAATGAACCGAGCCCAGAACTACCTCTACCCCTGCCTCGCGCGCGGCGCGCACGGATTGCGTTGTCCACTCAGGGTCAACCGAAAGCCAGTCAGCCTCAGCTCCAATAACGAGGTCTGCATCGTCCCAGTCAAACCGCAAATCGCGCAATTCAGCAACGTAAAGAAGGTCAACATCGCCACGCATAGAGTAAATACCCTCGGGGTCCAGCTCAGGCTTTAAGGGCAAATGCTCCGTCATTACAGCGCCGGCAAGTCCCGCCTCAACGACGGCATGCAACATTTCTGAGGGCGTCCCTACTGCGTGCCCACAGAGTTCAGTATGCATATGACAATCAGCTAATCGACGCATGAAATAATTCCTCCACCAAGAACCGCACTTACCCCCGAAACTGAGCTATAGCACACTGCGCTTTGCCCAGCAGCAATGCCAAATACGGGCTCTTCAAGTTCGATATCAATTTGAGAGTCCTCAGTATATTTTACTAGAGCATTAACCGGTTTCATGTTATATCTCAACATAACTTCACAATTAATTTCATCACCCGGCTTTAAACCGATAAGGTGAGCGTTGTTCGCACGTACATGGGTAACCATCAGTTTATCGTGCGGACCGATATAGACCGTATTCGTTGCGGCTTCAATCTTATAAACGTAGTAAGGCTTTTCAAGTCCACCCACGCCAAGCCCTTTTCGCTGGCCAATCGTGTAGTTATATAGACCCTGATGTTCGCCGCGCACCCTACCCTCGTCATCAACAATGGGCCCAGGAATTTGAGCATCAGGGCATAAACGTTCAACAATTTCTTGGTGATTCATTGTGCACGTAAAACAGATATCTTGGCTCTCCGCCTTGTGGGCGACATGTAAGCCAAGTTTTTCCGCATAAGCAAACGTTTGCGTTTTCTTCGTATCGGCCAAAGGAAACAAAATATACTGATACAAACTTGGATCAATGTGCCACAAAAAATATGACTGGTCTTTGCGACTGTCGTCAGGTCGGCACAGCATAGTCGTGCCATCAATATCAACAAGGCGCGCATAATGGCCCGTTGCTAAATAATCGCAGCCGTGCTCGCGTGCAAAGTCTAAGAGATATCCAAATTTTATGACGACATTACAATTTACGCAGGGATTGGGGGTAAGCCCCTTGGCATAAGTTTGCGCAAAGGGAGTAATTACTTCGGATTCAAAGAGGCTCGACGCATAGAGCACATGATGCTCAATACCTAAGGTCTCAGCAACTTTACGCGCATCAACGACAGCGGTGCTCTCGCCTTCACCGCGAGCCCAATCGGGCAGTAAATCAAGGGTGATGCCCATAACGTCATAGCCTTGTTCTAGCAAACGAGCGGCGGTGACACTCGAGTCCACTCCGCCGCTCATACCTACTGCAACACGTTTTTTAGTCCTCGTCGTCATGGTGAGCGTCATCCTCATCAGCATGAGGGTCAAAGTTCGGGTCCGCCGACTTTATCTCGCCTGCCAAAGGCTCACGTCCGTGCTTTTTGAGATAGTCGTCGATAGCCACTTTTAGACCATCGGTCGCCAGAACAGAGCAGTGCATTTTTGGCGCGGGAAGGCCATCGAGCTCCTCAGCAACTTCCTGCTTCGAGATCTTTACGGCATCCTGAATTTTCATGCCCTTACAAAGCTCAGTCACCATTGATGACGTCGCAATCGCCGCGCCGCATCCGAGCGTTTGAAACTTTACGTCGGTAATGGTGTCATTATCATCAACTTTAATAGTAATTTTCATGATATCGCCGCAAGTTGGGTTTCCTACTTCTCCCACACCATCAGCATCTTCAATTACACCAACATTGCGAGGATTGTTGAAATGGTCCATAACTTTATCTGAATAAATCATTGCGCAACCTTTCTTCAAAAATAAATACGTTTAAGAGCAGAACATCCTGGTGTAAACAGGTGACATAGCGCGCAGACGCTCAACTATGGGCACCAATGCTTCTACGAGGTCATCAATATCTTGCTGGGTCGTGTGCCGTCCAACGGAAATACGCAGAGAACCATGAGCGACTTCTTGCGGAACACCAATTGAGAGAAGCACGTGGCTCGGCTCAAGTGATCCCGAGCTGCAGGCGGAACCTGTTGATACCGCAAATCCCAAATTGTCGAGTTGCAGCAGCATTGATTCGCCTTCAACGCCTTTGATAAGAAGTGGCGCAATATTAGGGAGTCGATCTCCCGAATTGATTGAAGCCTCAGTGTTCTCAAGACGTGCGGTAATCTGTTCAATGGCGCTATCACGAAGCGCGGCTAAACGAGCGTTCTCGGTATCAAACTCTTCCATCATAATTTCAAGCGCGCGCGCAAAACCTACCGCTCCCGCTACATTTTGAGTACCACTGCGGCGACGCTTCTCTTGACCGCCACCTTTAATGATGGGGTCAAAGCGTGTGCCCGCTTTCATGTAAAGTGCACCGATACCCTTGGGGCCGTAAATCTTATGTGAGGAGAACGACGCGAGGTCGATACCCATCTCAGCTGCGTTAAAAGGCACTTTTCCTATAGATTGAACAGCATCAGTGTGCATCAAAGCACCATGTTTATGAGCAACCTCAGCAATGGCTTTAATATCGTTTACGGCGCCGATTTCGTTATTGGCATGCATAACTGTTACCAATTTTGTATTTGGCTTCATGGCTGCTTCAATATCTTCAGCATACACGTGGCCATCGGTATGAGGCTTCACCAAAGTAACCTCGTAGCCATGTTTTTCGAGCCATGCAAGCGGCTCAAGAATTGCGTGATGCTCGTAAGCAGATGAGATGATATGCGCACCACCCTCAGGAGCAATTTTATTTAAGACACCAATAAGCGCAGCGTTGTCAGACTCAGTGCCACCACTTGTAAAAATAACTTCTGAAGGCTTCTCGGCCCCAATATTTTTCGCGATGCTCTCACGAGCCGCTTCAAGCGTACGGAACGCGTCGCGACCAAGCGAGTAGAGTGAGTTTGCGTTACCAAACTCTTGCGTGAAATAGGGCATCATTGCCTCAAGTACGCGCTCGTCAACAGGTGTTGTTGCTGAATAATCGAGATATCGTGTCATGATTTCTCTTTCATCTCCTCTAGTGCTGGACATTTACATCGAATGACTTTTGATTAGTAGCGAGTTGATCAAGGGTAATCGAGCTAAACTCGTCACGCAACGCAGCGCTTGCTTTTATCCAAACATGTGCGGCTGCGCATGAGGATTGCTTTGAGCACCCTCCCGACGACGTTCCTTCTTTGGCTGCGTCGCAGACCGTTGGCGTCAGAGGACCTTCAACGGCCTCGACTACATCAAGAACGGTAATCTCTCGAGCATCCTTTGAGAGAACGAATCCCCCATGAGCTCCTCGAATCGAAGTAACAATTCCCTCTTGGCGCAAGGCATGCATAATCTGCTCCAAGAATTTGAGGGGAATTTCTCGACGATCCGCGATATCTCGCGTGCTCACAGGACCTTCGTCTGCAGCAACAGCTAAATCAATCACAGCAATCAATGCATACTCTGATCGTGTTGTTAACCGCATAATCAATCCTTACTAAAATTGTCAGGTTTACTACTTCTTAAATCCTACTCATATAGTCATAATTGTCAAGTCACACTTTTCCCTCTACCCGCTTCCTCCAAATAAAAACCACTCAGCGCAAAAAAA
>CALLZE010000176.1 GCA_937858655.1 uncultured Coriobacteriales bacterium | reverse complement strand
TCTCGCGGTTTTAGTATCTGCCAGTTTCGGTGTGATTATTGCTCTTCCAGCACTGCGATTAAAAGGCCATTATTTGGCGATGGGTACGCTTGCTTTTGCTGAACTTGCGCTTTGGTTTTTTAACGAAGTGACCCCTTTGACTGGTGGAGTAGATGGCATCAGCAACATACCTCATCTCGTATCTGGGCGCTTTGAAATTGTTATAGTTGCTGCGGCTACTGCTCTTGTACTCTTCGCAACCTATCGATTAATGTCGGGCGTTCCCGGCAGATGTATGCAAGCAATTGATGAAAACGAGTCAGGCGCGCGCGCCTGTGGTGTTGAAGTTGAGCAGATAAAGGCTCGTTCATATGTGTATTCAGCAGTGTGCGCTGGCTTTGGAGGCGCGTTGTACGCTTCGTTTGTTGGATTTATCAGCCCAAGTCTTTTTGCGAGCTCAGCTTCTATTATGTTTCTTGCTATGGCGGTTATTGGCTCGCGCAACTCATTTAAGGGGCCTCTTGTAGCTGTTATCGCGCTCACCCTGGTCCAGTATTGCTCCTCAATCATTCCTTTGCCAAGTGAGTCGGTAAAGTCATTTATCTCAAGCATCCAAGTTGATTTATATGCTCTGCTCATTATTGGAATAACTCTCTATCAAGCACGAAAGGGGGAGGGAGCATGAGATTTGAAGCTTTAAACATTTGCAAAAGCTTTGGCGGCTTGACTGCCGTAGACAATGTGAGCCTCACGTTAGATGAAGGTACCATTTTGGGGATAATAGGACCGAACGGAGCGGGAAAATCAACGCTGTTTAACTGCATGAGCGGCTTTGAGGTTTACGATAGTGGTTCTGTCATGATTGACCGCTCAGAAATACACGCTGGTGATATTCCAGGTTTTTTAAAGGCGGGTATTGCCAGGACATTTCAGAACACTTCGCTTTTTGATGGTATGACTGTTCGACAGAATCTCGAAGTTGCCGCTTGTAACGACCAGGGAAAGAAATTTTTCTCGACAATATTTCATTCTTTGAAAAAGGGTAGTGAGCAAGAAGAAGCCGAAGAACTCGTAGAAGGACTTTTAAGAAAGTTTGATTTAGCTGATCTTGCCGACAAGCGTTGTGAGTCACTCGGATCGGGTCATCGACGAATCGTTGAAGTGGTGCGAAGCTGTGCCCTTAATCCTTCAATCGTATTTTTGGATGAGCCAGCTGCTGGCCTTAATCCTACTGAGACCAATGAACTCATGGAGATTATTCGAAGAATTCGTAACTTAAATATCTCAGTCATAGTCGTTGAGCATGATTTGAAACTTATAATGGAGTTGTGCGATAACGTTATCGTGCTCGACCGAGGACAAAAAATTGCTGAAGGACCTCCGCATATTGTACAAAAAGACCCTGCTGTCATTGCTTCCTATTTAGGTACAAAAAACTGAGCACGAAAGAGAGATTATAATGCCCATTTGGAATCCAGAAATTGAAACCGCTTCGCGTGAAGAAATTGAAACACTTCAACTCAAACGTCTGAAAATGACTGTGAATTGGACGTACGAGCGCGTTGCTTATTACCGAGAACGCATGGATGCAATGGGCGTTTCTCCCGACGATATTCAATCGTTGAGTGATGTACGCAAACTCCCCTTTACCGACAAAACCGCGCTTCGCGACACCTATCCCTTTGGGATGTTTGCGCTTCCTCTTGACGAGATCACCCGCCTCCATAGTTCGAGCGGTACAACCGGCAAGCCTATCGTTGTGGGCTATTCAAAAGGCGACCTCAATACATGGACTGAACTTTGTGCTCGTGTCGGGTCTGAGGCGGGCGTAGACAGGACTGACCGCGTTGATATGGCATTCCTCTATGGCATGTTTACCGGTGGTTGGGGCATGCACTACGGCCTCGAACGCACGGGCGCGACCATTATTCCTGCCGGATCAGGGAATACCGAGCGTCATTTGATGATGATGCGCGACTTCGGCACTACGGTTCTTGTCTCAACGCCAAGCTACGCGCTCTATTTAGCCGAGGTAGGGGAGAAACTCGGGTATGACTTTGAGAAGCTCCCTTTGCGTCTTGGTGTGTTCGGAGGAGAGCCCTGTACTGGTAAACTGCGCGAAGAAATTGAGGCACGTCTTCATATCCGCGCAACGGACAATTACGGACTTTCTGAGGTGATGGGCCCTGGTGTTTCGGGTGAGTGCGAAGCAGCTTGTGGACAACATATTGCTGAAGACCACTTTCTTGCGGAAATCGTCGACCCAGTTACTGGTGAGTCATTGCCCGAAGGAGAACTCGGAGAGCTTGTTATCACACCTCTCACTAAAGAAGCATTTCCAATTTTGCGTTATCGTACGCATGATTTGACACGTATTCACTATGAGAAATGTGACTGTGGGCGCACCATGGCGCGCATGGATCAGGTTCGCCAGCGCACTGATGATATGCTCATCATTAGGGGAGTGAATGTGTTCCCAAGCCAAATCGAAGACGTGCTCTTTAAGGCTGACGAGGTTGCACCTCACTATCAAATAATTGTAGACCGTGTACATAATCTCGATGATCTTACTATTAAGCTTGAGGTTGACGAGGCTCTTTTCTCAGATAAGATGAAAGATATGGTTGCTACACAGAAGAATATTCAAGAAGCAATTCATAGTGTGCTTGGGTTACGTTCAAAAATTGTTCTCGTTGAACCAGGTTCGCTTGAGCGCACTCAGGGAAAAGCAAAACGCGTAGTGGATTTGCGCAATAAGGAGTAACGTGAGAATTCCGCGCCAAAATGTTGATTTTTTAGTTGCTCATCTAAAAGAACTTGAGCACATTTTACGTGCGTGCTCTCCTTCGGTTTTTTCGGAGACTTTCTTAGCTGACCAGCCTATAGTAATAACAGGTTTGACATCAGAAGAGCTGTCAGAGCGTCTCCGCACAATTTTGGCAGATTGCGACGCGGCTGTTTTGCATCGTAAGGCGCTCGATGCCGTTGACGCAATCGGTGACAGCACATATTTGCTCCTGCAAAGCATTGAAGAAGGCAGTAGGGCTGTGGCCTCCTACAATCCTGACAAAAGCGAAGAAGAGAACTTCTTGGCACAGTATTATGTGACGCCTCCTAAACTTTATGAAGAACATGTTACTTTAGCGCAGCAACAATTTATCGATGCGCGTGATTATGCGCGTAAGGCACTTGAACTTCTCAAGCCTTTAGCGCGTAGCCTAAATTTTGATATTGAGTCTCTCGAGATGCAGGGAGAAATGTATATATGATTGACTCTGCATCACTCTATTTTCGCGTGCGAGCTCTAAAGATTGACGTCTATGACGATTTTGATCTTGAGTGGGATAAGGAAATTATTTACTCTGGTCGCTCTCTTGAACATTTTGCTGGTGAACCTATTGCCATGACAACTATGTGGAGAGTGGACATTATCGACCTGGCTCGTGATGAAGTGGTTATAGAACTATCCTCTATTGACTCACGTGATGAGGCAGAGGGCCTTTTGGGGGGAGTGAGGACCGATCTCGAATCGCTCTCACGTCTTGAGTTCATATCAAAGTATTTTTCGGAAGATTAAATTTATCAATTCAAGGTTGCTCAGTTTTCAACAATGCTTGAGTGAAGTTCTATTTCTAGATAAATATCTGTGTATCCTTTGACTTTCAAATTATCAGTAAAGGTTCCCTAGATAGGGTAGATATTTATACATATTAAAATCACATAACATATATTATCATACATTAAAGTATGAATGCGTATCATTGGAGAGTGTTGATATTTCAGGTGCTACACTAGAAAGGTATTGTTTGATGGTGACGTGATGTCACCTTTTTAGTTGAAAGAAATCTATGAGTACCAAAACAATTTGCAGAAATATTCGAAACACTGTAGCTCTTTGTGTTGCCGCATTGATTATTGGAGTAATTGTTGCTGCCCTTGACGTTGTCTTTGGAAAAGTGCTTTTTGCATTAAACGATATTCGTATTGCTAACCCGTGGTACTTTATACCTTTTCTTCCACTGAGCGGCCTTGTAGTGGCTTATATTTATAACATTTGTAGCGGTGAATGCTATAGAGGTATGGCTCTTGTTTTTGAGGCTGGCCACAACGAAAGAAAAAGTATCCCACTCCGTATTATCCCCGCAGCCATAGTATCTACTTGGATTACTCAGTTGTTTGGAGGTTCTTCAGGACGCGAAGGCGTAGGTGTACAAATTGGAGCCATTGTTGGTCATCGAATTGGACGTCTATTCCATATTGAAAATGCTCCAAAAATTTTACTACTCACAGGAATTGCGGCTGGATTTGCTGGTCTATTCCAGACTCCTATAGCTGCTTTTTTCTTCGCGCTTGAGGTTCTAACCGCTGGTCGTCTTGAGTATGAAGCTCTCATACCAATATTCATAGGATCTTTTAGTGCAAGTTATGTTTCTCACTTATTAGGCTTGCCAGCCTTCAAATATGCACTGGAAGTTCATACTCACGTTACATGGTCCCTTTCAGTAAAACTGGTTATTCTTGCAATAATTTTTGGCCTTACAGGCGGCCTGTTTGCGTACGCTTTAAATGGTTTTCGCGATATTTTACGTCAAAAATTTCTTAACAAACCATTTTTGAAAATATTTTTGGGTGGAATATTGATTTCTATATTGCTGCTTATTTTTGGAGCAGGTCGCTATGCTGGACTTGGTGAGCCACTTGTCGCTCAAGCTTTTGCTGGAAAATCTCTGTGGTATGATTTTGCTTTTAAAATGATAATTACCATTCTCACACTTGCATGTGGCTTTCGCGGTGGCGAAGTCATGCCCCTCTTTGTTATTGGAGCGACTTTAGGAGCCGCTATTGCTCCTATCACAGGACTCAACCCGGCATTGGTTGTAGCTCTTGGCTTTGTTGCCGTATTTGGAGCGGGCACAAACACCATGCTCGCACCTCTTTTTGTTGGCGCTGAACTCTTTGGCTATCAACTACTCCCCCTCTTTTTTATTGTATGCGTGGTGGGGTACTTCTTTAACGGTAATAAATCTATTTACGCCGCCCAAAAACAAGAGATGGTTTAAAGCTCCTATTAAAAACTCGGAATAATTCGAAGGCATAAAAAAGGCCCGCCATAAGCGGGCCTTTTACTATTGCTGTTTTATAAAAACTATTTAACAGCGTTAAGAATTGGGTTCTGCAAGAATACCAACAAGAATGCAATAGCGGTAACCCACATCAAAGGATGAATCTCCTTGAATTTACCACGGCATGCTTTGATGATGACGTAGCTAATGAAGCCAAGACCAATACCATTGGTAATGCTGTAGGTCAAAGGAATGGTGAGAATGGTTAGGAATGCTGGGAAACCAACTTCCATGTCATGCCACTCGATTTCACGAACTGGAGCCATCATTAAGAAGCCAACGACGATAAGTGCGCCTGCAGTTGCTGCTGAAGAAACAACGCCAATGAGTGGAGCGAAGAATACTGCTAAAGCAAAAAGAATACCTGTTACGATAACAGTAAGTCCAGTACGTCCACCTTCTCCTACGCCTGATGCAGACTCAACAAAAGTGGTGATTGAGCTTGCGCCAAACAATCCACCTACAGCTGCTGCAGCTGAGTCAACCAAGAGGATAGAACGAACATCTTCTACTTCGCCGTCCTTTGAAACGAACTCTCCCTCCTCACCAACACCAACAACGGTACCCATGGTATCGAAGAAGTCTGTCATGAGGATTGAGAATACAAACAAAAGAAGTGTTGGAGTAAAGACTTGAACAATTGCAAGCGATCCATTTACCTTTTGGAAAGGAGCGCCAAAAGTTGAAAAGTCAGGAACTGCAACGAGAGATGCTGGAATCTTTGTAATACCAAAAGCGATAGATGCAATTGTTGCTACAACGATTCCGATAAGGATGTTACCGCGAACCTTAAACGCCATCAAAATGATTGTAACGATGAGTCCGATGAGAGCAACCCAAACTGCCTTGTCGGTGAAGCTGCCCATAGTAACGAGCGTTGAATCGTTTGCTACAACAAGGTTACCGCTCTTAAGACCGATAAGTGCAACAAACATTCCGATTCCGACGGCGATAGCACGTCTTAGGGTTACTGGTATTGCGTTCATAATTGCTTCTCGCAAACCAGCTAGAACGAGAACGAGAATAATAAGGCCTTCTACAAATACGATTGCCATAGCAACTTGCCAAGGCACTTTCATGCCCAATACGAGAGTAAATGCAACAACAGCATTGAGACCCATACCTGATGCGAGAGCTAGAGGACGATTTGAGAAAATTCCCATAGCGATACACATAACTGCAGCACCAAGACAGGTTGCCGTTACAGCGCCTGCAAAAGGAACTCCACCAGTGAAGCCCTTAACATCGCTGAGCGACAAAATGTTTGGGTTTACGAAGATGATGTAAGCCATCGTCAAGAAAGTCGTAATACCAGCCATAATTTCGGTTGATAGCGAACTTCCTCGCTCCGTATACTTAAAAAACTTGTCCATACCTTTCCCTTCCTTGATAACCAATTCTTCTTCTATAGATAACGGATTATTCCGTGTATCACCTACTGTGTGCCACTTGAGCCAAAGCCACTCGTTCCTCGTTCTGAAACGGATAACTCAGCGACAACCTTAATGTCAGCATGCGCAATCGGCAAGATTACAAGTTGGGCTATACGGTCGCCAGGATAAATATGTATAGGTTCTTTTGGGTCAAGGTTAACAGCAGGTACAAGAATTTCGCCACGGTAATTTGCATCAATCAGGCCTGGAGTATTGATAAGAGAAAGACCATGTTTCATAGCCATGCCGCTTCGTGGTTGAACAAAACCAGCAAAACCACTTGGTATCGCAATAGCAATACCTGTAGGAATTAATTTTCGTTCAAAAGGTTTCAGTATTATCTCTTCAATTGTGCGTAGGTCGAGCCCCGCATCGTCTGTGTGAGCATAGGCAGGCGCCTTGGCCTGTGGGTGAAGTAGCTGGAGTGGAAGCGCAATAGATGTCATTTACGATTCAAGATCCTCAAGCTCGTGGGTGAATTCTTGCAAGTCTTGGAAGTCCTTATATACGGACGCGAATCTAATATAGGCAACTTTATCGAGTTCTTTAAGGCGGACAAGTACCATATTGCCCAGCTGTTCAGAATCAATTTCATAGCTGAATGAATTCTGCAATGATGTTTCAATATCATGAATAAGTTTATCGATTTGAAGCGCCTCAATAGGGCGCTTGGTAGAAGCAACGAGAAGTCCTCGTTTAAGTTTTGCGTGATCAAAGGGTTCGCGGGTTCCGTCACGCTTTACAACCATGATTGGTTGCTCTTCGCAGCGTTCGTATGTGGTGAATCGCTCACCGCACTGAGTGCACTCTCGACGACGGCGCGTGGCATTTTGTGAATCCGCATTACGCGAATCAATTACTTTGCTATCATGATGCCCACATACAGGACAACGCATTCATAACCCCTAGATTTAGAATGTGCACGATTGAAAAACACAACATCTAGGGTAACACAAAGTCATGCTCTGTGGAACAATTAAAGTGACAATACCCAGAACAAGCCCACTGCAATAATCATGATCTCAAAGAAACCAAGTTTTGGTCCAGCCACAGTCTCAAGTACAAATTCTTTTACCATTTTAGCCATCATACTATCCTTTCACTTTTGAACATCCCTATTAAAACATTAAGGTCAGACATAAGTGCGAACATGTGTTCGTATATTTATAATAACAAACATTTGTTCGGTGTCAACAACTTTACCGAACATTTGTTTGTAATTTTTATAAGTGACTGCTACACTATAAGAAACAAGGAAAGGGAGTCTCAATGACGAATAATCTGACTGCCAAGCAGCGTGAAGTATACAATTACATTCGTGAGTATACGCATAGTCACTCGTTTCCACCTTCTGTGCGCGAAATCGCTCAAGGTCTCGGTGTGTCGTCACCAGCGACTATTCATGGCCATATCACTGCCCTTGTTGCAAAGGGCCTCATAGAGCGCAATTCAGGACGTTCTCGAGCAATAACTCTCGTCGAGGATCGAACGGAAGAACGTGACATCACCGATCGAGACCCAAGCACTTACACAGGAGAGATTGTCTCTGTTCCTGTTATTGGTTCTGTGGCAGCAGGCTCCCCTATCCTGGCAGAAGAAAATATTGAGGATACCTACGTTTTACCAGCTTCTTACGTGCATGGTGAAACATTTATGCTGCGTGTAAAAGGCGACTCAATGATTAACGTTGGCATATTTGACAGAGACCTGGTCATTGTCCAGAAGGCAAGCACCGCGCAAAATGGTGAAATTGTTGTTGCGCTCATCGATGATGGAGCAACAGTTAAAACGTTTTATAGAGAGAATGGACGTATACGTCTACAGCCTGAAAACGATACAATGGAAGCGATGTATCCGGAGAATGTAGTTCTTGCGGGTAAAGTTGTTGGGCTTATGAGGTTTGGATTATAACTATGAAAGTCGGAATTATTTACGCCACCCATTTTGGATACTGCAGCGATGCGGCAAAGCAGTTACGCAAAAAGCTTGAAAGTCCGAGTGAAATAATTTCGTTTGACTATAAGGGCCGCTATGACTTAAGCGAATTTGACGCATTGGTTCTGGGCGGCTCAATACGCATGGGATTGCTCGACCAAGATTTCATTGGTTGGCTCCATGGTCACAAAGATGAAATTATCGAAAAACCGTACGCGCTTTTTCTTGCCTGTGGGTTCAGCGAAAATTTCGATGACTATGTCAAAAACTGCTTCCCTAAAGAAATCGTTGAACATGCTCTCGCAATTGAGTGTATTGGTGGCAATCTAGAGGGAAACTATAAGTTTTATGATAAGTGGCTTGTAAAAATGATGGCAAACAAACTAAACAAAGAGGGTAAAGAAGCTCCTCGCCCTCTTCTCGAGAATTTAGAAACAATCGCAACCGCTATTGACGGTGCGCTTCAAAGTATCCCACAAGACTCTGAGGAACCAGAAGATTAAGAAGTACACCATCATCGACAAACTCTTTGCTAATGATAGACGTAGATTCATGGGCCATCTTTAATAGGTGGCCTTTGTTATAAGGTATAAGAACCGTCATTTGAACAGAATCAACCGTTGATGCCGTTATAATGCGTTGTAAAAGGCTGTCAAACCCGATATGCTCGACTGCCGATACTAAGAGCGCCCCAGGATAGAGATTGCGCAAATTGGAAATTTCAACTTCACTCAGTTGATCAATTTTATTAAAAACAATGACTGAGGGAATGGTGTGAGCGCCGATTTCTTCAAGCACTTCCCTTACCGCCGTCATCATCATTTCGCGCAAATCAGAGCTCGCATCTACCACGTGCAGAAGAAGCTGAGCATCCTGCACTTCATCAAGCGTTGATCGAAAGGCTGCAACAAGTTGATGTGGCAGTTTATGAATGAAGCCCACGGTGTCAGTGAGCGTTACGACACGCTTATCTGGTAGCTCAAGCTTACGCGTTGTCGAATCGAGTGTCGCGAACAGTTTATTGTAAGCAAGCACATCTGATCCTGTAAGCGCATTGAGGAGCGATGACTTTCCGGCATTCGTATAACCAACAAGGCTTACACGGAAAGTTGAACCAGAAAGTCTATTCTGACGCTGCGTCAGGCGATCTTTACGCACTAGTGCTAGTTGCTTTTTAATTTCGCCAATGCGTTTTCGCGCAAGACGTCGGTCAGTTTCTAGTTGAGACTCACCAGTACCAAAACGCGCGCCTACGCCACCACCCAGTTTTTCTTTTTCCAGATGAGCCCAAAGACCGCGCAAACGAGGAAGTTGATACTCGAGCGTGGCGAGCTCAACCTGAAGCTTGCCCTCTTTTGTAGTCGCGTGTTGCGCGAATATCTCGAGAATCAAACTCGTGCGATCAAGGATACGAATATTCCCACCAAAAAGTTCATCAAGAGTAGATTGTTGCCGTGGTGAAAGTTCATCATCAAAAAGAATGCAGTTAGCTTTGAGTGCTTCGGCTTGCACCTTTAAATCTTCCGCTTTGCCTCTGCCGATATAGTGCGTTGGATGAGCGGAATCCAAATTTTGAATAAGCCTATCCAAAGCGATACCGTCGTCAGTGTGAAGCAGACGCTCAAGTTCATCGAGCGACTCGTTAGGCGTTATATCAGCAGTGCCTGAACCCTTAATGGCAACGAGTATCGCACGGTAGCGATACTCGTCAGTTTCCTCTAAGATATTTTCAGAATCTTCGTTATTCAAATCTCATTCTTTCTAAACAATACTCTTCATACGATTGAGAGCCTCTACAAGACGGTCGTCGTCAGTTGCAAGTGAAATTCTGAAGTAACCTTCACCGTAAGGGCCATATGAATTTCCTGCCGCTATAATGACATGCGCTTCTTCTAAGACTTTCTTTGCATACTCAGCAGACGTAAAGCCCTCAGGCACCTTGGCCCAAATAAATATCGTCCCCTTAGGGTAATGATACCCAATGCCCATAGCATCAAGCGTTTCCAAAACGAGATCGCGACGATGCTCATAAAGCGCGGCCATTTCTTTTACATCACTTTGATCGCCCGTAAACGCCTCGATAGCTGCCTCTAGTATAGCACCAAAAATGCCCGAGTCTACATTAGATTTAACAACGCCGAGCGTATCAATCGCGCCTGCGTTGCCCGCGGCAAAAGCGCAGCGCCACCCCGTCATATTGTAAGATTTTGAGGTTGAGAAAATCTCGATGCAACAATCCATCGCGCCTGGTCTCGAGAGGATGCTTGGGGCGACGTAACCATCATAGGTGATATCACAATAGGCATTATCGTTGACGAGCAACAGGTTATGCTTCTTCGCAAACGCGATAGCCTTGTCGAAGTATTCAACAGGTGCCACGGCACTCGTTGGATTGCTCGGGTAACTAATAATCATCATTGCCGCATTATCAAGAATCTCTTGAGGCGTTGACTCAAAATCAGCAAGCCAACTATTTTCCTCTGACATGGGCATCCAATAGGAAAGCGAATCATTGAGGATGGCTCCCCCGTCGTAGACAGGGTAACCAACGCCAGGGATAAGGGTATATTGGCCTTTATTCACGAAAGCTGGAAATAGATTTGCGATTCCTTCTTTTGAACCAATAAGTGCCAAAACCTCAGACGTATAATCGAGGTCAACATTAAAACGCTTTTTCATATATTGAGCGCAAGCTTTACGGTACTCCGGAGAGCCGAAATAACTCGGATATTGATGATTTTTTGGATCTTGAACAGCTTTAAGCATAACGTCGATTATGCGCTGAGGAGTTGGCTTGTCGGGGTCGCCAATGCCAAGGGAAATGACGTCGTGGCCTTCAGCTTCAAGACGTTCCTTCGCCCTGTCAATTTCAGCAAAAAGATAAGGTGGCAAATTGTTCATACGATCGGCAGCAAACTTCACAGTACGTCCCTTCCAAGAATTTTTTGTTGGTTAAATCGTAGCATCAAACGTACCAGTGAAGACCGTTTGAGCAGCTCCTGTCATGAAAACTTCATGATTTTCGGTAATTTCTATTGTGAGATTTCCGCCGGTTAGAGCGACCTCAATATGATCTCCTGTACGACCAGTTAAGTAGGCAGCAAAAGCGCTCGCGCATGCGCCCGTTCCGCAGGCAGCGGTCTCTCCTACTCCGCGTTCCCATACACGCATGGTGATATGTTCAGGACTGTCGACACGTATAAATTCGATATTAGCTTTTGCGGGAAAATGTGGATCACTCTCAAGTTCAGGGCCAAGCACATAAAAGAGTTCATCCTCTTGGGTTCCAGGATTTTCATCAGTAAAGAGCACCGCATGAGGGTTACCAACATTGGCGCAATTTACGGTCACCTCGTGACCCGAGGTTGTTATGAGTTTTTGGTTGAGTACATATCCGTTTGCGTCAGTATCAAGAGTTGTTGGAATGGCTATAGGGATGCTCAATGCTGGTCCCATATCAACGCGCGCAGCTTCGAATATTCCACTATCATCAGTGATAATTTCGATCGTTTTAAGACCGCAAAGCGTTTCAAGCACGAACACTTTTTTGCCGACCTCAAGCAGGCCGTTTTCGTAGACATAACGCGCGAAACAGCGACTGCCGTTGCCACACATTTCAGGAATGGTACCATCATTATTGACAAACCACCAAGCAAAATCTGCCTGTTCGTTTGTAGGCTTTCTAATAAGCATAATGCCATCGGCGCCAATGCCAAACTTTCGGTCGCAAAGGGCAATAACCTCATGAGAGGTCAAACGTAATTTTTCGTCACGATCGTCAACGACAATAAAGTCGTTTCCAATTCCCTGCATTTTTGTGAAGTTAAAATGGGTCACAGTTTCTCACTTTCATAGCGAGCAATAATATCAAGCGCAGCACTCACAATTTCCGTTTGTGAGAGGTCATCGCATGTAATCCAGTTTATACGAGGATCAGAATGAAACCAAGAGAGCTGTCTCTTGGCATACCGCCTGCTCTGCTGTTTTATGGCATCGACGGCCTGAGCAAGCGGAGCACCTTGGAGAATTACCTCGGAAAGCTCTTTGTATCCAATAGCCTGGGAAGCTGTCTTTGCATCAAGCAAGCCATTTTCAAGGAGTTCTTCGACTTCCCCAACAAGGCCTTGCGCAATCATGTCATCGACCCGATTATTGATACGCTCATAAAGTTGTTCGCGCGCAATATCAAGGCCTATATAAAGCGTAGGGTAATGCTCCGCACGCTCTTTAAAATGCGATGCTCTTTGCGAATAGAGCTCTCCATTTTCAACGATTTCAAGAGCACGGATCACACGCTTAACATTGTTCTTATGAACGAAATCTTCAGCCTTGGGGTCTGCTTGAATCAGTAAATCATATAACGCATCGATACCCTGCTCCGCGTAAATGCGTTCGTATTTTTCTCGAACTTCATTATTGTCTTGTTCGCCAGGAGCAAAATTCATCTCATCGAGAGCAGCGCGCACATAAAGGCCCGTTCCTCCCGCAACTACAATACCCTGCTTCAATATGAGAGCTTTTTCGATTACTCCCCGCGCATATTCCTGGTATTGAGCAGCTGAGTAGCTTTGCTTAGGCTCAACTAGATCGATACCAAAATGAACAACTCTTTGTTCATCTGGCATCACTTTTGCGGTACCGATATCGAGATGCTTATACACTTGCATAGCATCTGCCGAAAGCACATCACATGAGCGCCTAAGCGCAATCTCTTGAGCGAGCCACGATTTTCCACTAGCCGTAGGACCTACAATCGCTATGACAAAAGGCTCATTTATCATGGATTAACCTTCTGATTCAATATCAATAAAAGTGCCAGAGAGAAACCATGTTTGAGCGTGATCAATACGCACATGGGCAATTTTACCCATAAGATCATCGACTTCCCTGCCCGCAGGAACGCCAAAATGAACAACTTTGTTTTGGCGAGAACGGCTCACGAGCTTTGTCTCATCCCGTTTTGATGTTCCTTCAATAAGTACACTTTGAATAGTATCAAGCGTTTCTTGGTTTTTCTCATAGGCACACTTTTGCACACAAGCCACAAGGCGTTGAAAACGCTCCTGGGCAATTTCATCAGAAATTTGATTGGGCATCGTAGCCGCTGGAGTACCCTCGCGTGGACTATAGATAAAGGTAAAGGCTTGATCAAACTGACAATACTCATACAGCGAAAGCGTGTCGAGGAAGTCTTGTTCTGTCTCGCCTGGGAATCCCACAATAATGTCGGTTGAAAGAGCAATACTTGGCATCGCAGCCTTAATCTTATCAATAAGGCGCTTGTACTCTTCGCGCGTATAGACACGATTCATTTCTTTAAGAATGGTATTAGAACCACTCTGAAAAGGCAGATGCAGATAGTCAAGACAGTTATCGAGTTCTGCCATCGCCTCAATAGTCTCGTCAGTGAGATCTTTTGGATGGCTCGTAGCAAAGCCGAGGCGTTTGATCCCCGTGGCGCTTACAGCTTTTAGCACCTCAGCAAAACGAGGTTCGCCATATAAATCACGCCCATAGCTATTAACGTTTTGCCCCAATAGCGTAATTTCTTGGACTCCATCAGCTACAAGTTTTGTTGCCTCAGTGACGATGTCATCTAACTCGCGAGAGCGTTCACGACCACGCACATAAGGGACGACGCAATAGCTACAAAAATTGTCACATCCAACCGTAATAGGAAGCCAAGCGTGATACGGGCTCTCTCGGTGAGTTGGTAAGTCACTCGCAAAGTCATCACTTACCTCTTTCACGGAAACTTGAGGCGCTTTGGAATCGTGAGCGGCTTGGATAAGGCTAGGAAGTTCTTTGATGTTTTGCGTGCCAAACACCACATCGATGTGGCCAATTTGTTCAACAAGTTTTTGGCCATCACGCTGGCCAATACATCCCCCCACAGCAATAATCATAGAGGGACTCGCCTGCTTGGCATACTTCAGTGAACTTACGACACCCTTGAGGCGAACGTCGGCTTTTTCACGTACACAGCAGGTCATAAAAACGACGACGTCAGCCTTGTTCGGAGCATCAACGGCAACCATGCCCATATTTTCAAGCATACCCGCAACGCGCTCTGAGTCATGCTTGTTCATTTGGCAGCCGTACGTTTGTATAAAATACGTTTCCATAGGTGTAAGTCTTTCTGACAGGAAAGGTTATTTATCCTGGTTGATAATGAGCTTAATGGCGGTTCTTTTCTCTCCATTTATTTCGATTTCTTCAAATGAGGGAACACAAGAAATACTTATTCCCTGAGGTGCCAAGAAACCTCGCGCAATAATGATTGCCTTCATGGCTTGATTGAGAGCACCTGCACCAACGGTCAACATTTCGCATTGGTCGTGTTCTTTAAACGATGCGGCAAGCGCTCCCGCAACTGAGTTTGCGTTTGATTTAGTGGACACCTTGAAGAGTGGAGTCATTATTGCTCCTTCTCAAAAGGAAAAGAGGCACGAATACAATCCTTCTGCACCGATACTTTGACCTCGTCACTCAATGACAAAAAGTATTTATGAGCCAGATCATCGAATGCTTGTTCAAGTTCTACTTGAAAAGCAGCTAAATCTGCTGAGTGGATCTTAAGTCCACGAGCATCTTTATAGATATCAGCAGGCTTCTTCTCGGGCGCCAAAGTATTAAAAATCCGCGTTCTCACGCTCTCTAAGCCATTTATTTCGCTGTTTATGATGCGATAGCAGTTGCGCAACGAAAGGTTCATCCCAAGCTCTTCTGAGCAGTCGAGAAGTTCTTGAGCATCAGTACAAGAACTCGGTCTTTTCCAAAGAGGCGTATCGTCATGAGCCAGCGGTACCGCAATGGCTTCTGCATAGCTTTTGTATTGGTTTTGCCCGAGGGCAAACAGCGTTGCCATAATTTCTGCAGGAGACCCAAAATACACTTCGATATTTTCGTGAGCCAAAGCAAATTCCACAATATTGCGAATTAAGTTTTTGGGGCCTGACTCTACTTCAACCTTATCTAATACTTTGGTGACCTTCGGCCAACGCGATTGATCTGCGCGCTCCTTAAGTATGGTGGTATCAGCCGCGATATGGAGCGATGAGCCGCCATCAACAACAGTATTAGTGAGATTGCAGAGCGTCGTATTTTGCGAGATAGAGTACAAAGCCATACCGCGGCCATGTACTCCCCAATCATCGATAACCATAGTATCGAGCTTACTGGTAACTCGAGGTTCAAAAATCAAATCACGCATAGGTTGCGGAACGCCTGAACCATCGTCAAGAACAACCATATGACGGAGAGGGCCTTCAACATGCGTTGCAACGAAAATGCGGTGAG